>JAFTKF010000066.1 GCA_017453405.1 Clostridia bacterium | reverse complement strand
TCTCGCTCGTAATCAAAAATAAAAGATCAATGCCCTATGAGGCTACCTGAATTCGGCGTTCTCATAGGGCATTGTAACCTTTATTCAACGAGATGGATATAGCTTTGCATCCATGCGGCGGTGTTTTCAAAATCCTTGATTCCGTATACCGAAAAGGTGCATTCGGAAAAAGAATCGCTCAGATTGGAGTAATATTTTCCTGTAACTTCAATGTGCCCCGTATGAAAGAATTTTTCAATTTTTGAGTGTGAATAGGTAATGTAATCGATCTCAAAAACCGTAAAACAAGGGGAGATGTAAAGCTCGGAATCGCGTGTGTGTCTCGTTTTCGTGCAAAACGAAACGATTGCAACAAATAACAGTTTTAAAAAAGCCGTATGATGTTGAATTCGCACCGCAGTTTTGGTAACTTCGATTTGCTTGGGAAATGTCAAAAGAAAGATAAAGGACAGTAACGTGACGATACCGCACAGGATCAGGGCGTATTTTATTGGAATGAGATTTCTTGCGAGAAATCCAAGAAACAGAAAAGCGAGAGAAATAAATCCAGCAAATACCACACGTGTCCAAAATTCTGGATTGAAGATATTAAACAGTCGACAAATACTCACCTGGTAACATTCACGAAATTCAAAATCACAATTGACATCCCTGACGATGTCTTGATAGCTATTTTCAGGATTCTCACTCATACCGTTTCCCCTTCTATCGTGCGATAAACTTTTACATAATCTACACAAATGCAGTCGGGCAGTTCCTCGGGGACGATTGGTGCTGCCCATTTGCCGAATTCTGTTGTCAGTTTCAGATATCCCGGTTTATGACAAATACCACAGCGATCGGTTTGCCACGTTTGCACGCCGTCGATATAAAAAATATACGCTTCTTGAGTCCACTCAAGCGCATAGGTGTGCCAATTTCCGTCATATTGGTTCGGTTCTGTCACATAACACGCAAGCTGCTTGTGTTGATCGCTGTAACCGTCCCAATGCAGAGCGTGATTGACACCGCCGCGTGCGCGTTCTCCGGATTCAATAATATCAATTTCTACTCCGGATTCAGCACTGCCGTCAACTTTGGTGACTTCGCCGCACATCATCCAGAACGCGCCCCAAAAGCCCGTTGTTTTGTGCCATTTCAAACGGCATTCAAAATAACCGAATGCCTGCTCAAAGATTCCCTTGGACCGTATTGCCCCGGAGATCGGTGTTCCGTCTTCATCAAGTTTTGCCCATAGGATCAGATTGCCGTCTTTGATCTCGGTCATACTATCGTTCCAATATCCGCCGACATCTTGGCGGCGCCATTCGGGTGCAAGTGCCCATTTTTCAGGATCCAGCGAGGTTCCTTCAAACTGATCCTCAAAGGTCAATTCATATTGTTTCCCATTGATCTGCCGTAATTCTTTCATAGCAATCTCCTTTATTGCGATTCGATCAGAATCGGGTCGAAAAAAGATTTCAGGGCATCAAAATATGCTTCTTGATCTTTTGGAAAACAAAGACCGTGCCCTGCTTCGGGAATAATGAGAAAACGCTTGTAAGGCGAATTGCAGGCATTATAGTTTTCTTCGCTCATGGAACAAGGGACAAAATCATCCGTATCTCCGTGAATGAATATAATCGGCAAAGAACACTTTTTCATAGATGCAATCGGGGACACTTCATCAGGATCAAAGCGACCGAATATCTTTGCGGAAATTCTTACGAACGGATACAGAAGTGTTGCGGGGAGTTTCATATCGCGAATTACTTTTTTAATGATATCCTTAGCAGAAGTATAACCGCAGTCAGCAAGAATACCGACTACATTATCGGGTAGATCCATAGAAGCGGCAGTCATCACCGTCGCCGCTCCCATAGAAATGCCGGTGAGAATGATCTTGGCATTCGGGTCAATTTCTTCGATCACGTAGTTGACCCATTTCAGGCAATCACGACTTTCTTTGATGCCAAACGTAATGACCTTCCCTTCACTCTCTCCGCTTGCACGGTGATCGACGATCAGTGCGTTGCGTCCGAGCGCGAAAGCACGAAAGACACCGCCGCAAAGATCCCGTTCTGCAGTGCCCTTATAACCGTGAAACATAATTTCGATCGGTGCACCTTTTTTCTGTTCGTAATATTTCCCGCAAAGCTTCAATCCGTCATAGGATGTGATGGAAACCTTCGTGTACGGCATAGCGCGGATTTCTTTGATCCACGTGACCATTTGTTCCCGATACGGATCATAAATTTCTCCCTCAGGTGTGGGATACTCTTCTTTGGCTCTTCTGAGATAGCGCGACGAATAAAAAACCATAAAAAAACAAATCAAAGATATTGTCAGTGCCACCAAAAAAAGCACGGCCAGAATTGAGAAAATAATGATGAAATAACGCATAAACCGATGCTCCTTTGCTTATTTTGTACACATTATAACACGATTTGGGTGATATTTCAACTTCTTTTGATCAAATAACTTGATTTTTTTCCTAAAGTATGGTATGATTTTTTAAAATCCGTTTTATGAGGCTTTTATGAAAAATCAAGGTCAAATTGAAGTGAACTATCATAACAAAAAGCGCTATAATACCGCAAAATATCCCATTCGTCAACCGAAATATCTGACATATTTGATATGGCTGCTTTCCAAAATGATGCTGATCGGTAAAAAATACAATATTGAAAAGATCAATATGGAGGGCTTGAAGCCGCCGTATATGGTATTATCCAATCATATGTATTTCATTGATTTTGAACTTGCCGCAATGGTCACCTTCCCTCACCGTGTGAATAATGTTGTCAACCTCGACGGGTATTACAGACGCCCTTGGCTGATGGAGTGGATCGGTGCGATCGGAACACGGAAATTCACATCAGATCTTCACCTGATCAAATCGATTTATAAAGTATTAAAGCGCGGTGATATCCTTTGTATGTATCCCGAGGCGAGATATTCTCCCTG
>JAFTKF010000065.1 GCA_017453405.1 Clostridia bacterium | reverse complement strand
TTGTGGCTTTTACGTTGACATCGTCAACCGAAAGGGAGAGCGCACCGGCAATATTTTCCCGCATGGTATGAATGAACGGGGCGAGTTTGGGCTTTTGTGCAATGACCGTGGCATCGATATTGCCGATGGTATAGCCCAGTGCGCGGATACGCGTGTACGTATCCTTTAACAAAAGACTGCTGTCAATGCCGAGAAAACGGTCATCGTTGTCGGGATATAACTTCCCGATATCGCCGAGTGCGGCGGCACCGAGGATCGCGTCGGTGATTGCGTGCAGAAGAACATCAGCATCCGAATGTCCGTCAAGTCCTTTTTCATAAGGAATACGGACACCGCCGATGATCAGAGGGCGGTTTTCGACAAGACGGTGCACATCATAGCCGTGACCGATACGGAAATGTGTCATACATTCTCCTCGCTTTCACGGCGTTTTGCAAGGATGGCTTCGGCGAGGATCAGATCGGACGGAGTTGTGATCTTGATATTTTCGCTTCCGGTATCCACCAGCTTGATCGGATAATGATAATGCTCAAGAAGTGAGGCATCGTCGGTTACAACCACAGCTTCTTTTTTTGCCGAGTAGGCACACGCCTCCAGAAGGGGTTTATAAAAGCCTTGCGGTGTTTGTGCAAGATATACGCGCGTGCGGTCTTCCGTGCGGGTAATAAAACCGTTATCATCTGCGATTTTAACTGTGTCACGGGATGCGGTGGCGGCGCAAGCGGCACGGTGCTCTTTAGTCGCCATAACGATCTCTTCAATGGCGTCGGGTGTGATCATCGGGCGTGCACCGTCGTGAATCAACACGTAATCTGCTTTGGTATCTGTGGCATCCAATCCCGCAAGAGAAGATACCTGACGGGTATCGCCACCCACGACTGCCTTTTTGTATTTGGATATGCCATATTCTTCTGCCATCACATCATAACGGAGTGCATCGGCTTCGCGACAAACGATGATGATCTCTTTAACAGAAGGGGCATTTTCGAAAGCCAACATAGAATGTACAATGACGGGCTTGTCGAGAAGGGGTAAAAACTGCTTGGGGGTATCGCCGCCGTAGCGCAGGGAACTGCCGCCTGCAAGAATCACGGCTGATACAAAGCGTTTTCGTGAAAAGACCGAACGCAGTGTTTTCAATACGCCTTTTTTGGCTTTTTTTTCGTTACTGTTCATCAGGTGTACTCGATTCTGATACGATTACCGTCGGTTTGAAGAGAAGCTGAAAAGAAGATTCGCGAGGCATCGGCAAGATATGCCGCATCCTTTACGCCCGCAGTTTCACACGCCGAATGCATAGCAAGCTGTGCAAGTCCGATATCGACCGTTTTCAGCGAAACACGTGTGCTGGCGATCGAACCGAGAGTCGATCCGCCTGCCATATCGGAACGGTTGGCGTATACCTGTGTGGGGACGGCGGCTTTTTCACACATCTTTTGGAAAAGCGCCGCGGAGACACCGTCGGTGGTGTAGCGCTGAGAAGCATTATATTTGATGACGATACCCTCGTTCATATGCGGTGCATTTTGTCCGTCGGCAAGCTCGGGATGATTGGGATGTCTTGCGTGCGCATTGTCAGCGGAGAGCATCATCGAATTGGCAAGCAGTGGGGAAAGTGCTTTGATGGAAAGATCTGCCGCAATGCGTTCAAGAACCGTGATCAGAAAATCGGATGCGGCACCCTGCTTGGTTTCACTGCCTGTTTCCTCATTGTCAAACACGGCGTAAACAGCACAGGATTTTTTGACATCCGCTTCCAGAAATCCTTGAAGTGTTGCATAGGCACATTCCAGATTGTCAATACGGGGAGATAAGAAAAAGCTTTCGCAAGCCCCGATAAGACAGCCCTTTTGTCTGCAGTATAAAAAGAGATCGTGACCCAGAATCGAAGCGGGGGCGATGCCAAGCTCGTTTGCCGCAAGCTCTTTCAGACTGAGCTTCGAAGAAAGCGAGGCAACAAGGGGAAGGGTGTCGGTAGCGGGGTTATATTTGTATCCGTCGTTAACCGTGCGGTTCATATGAATGGCAACGCTTGGAATGACCGCAAGGTCACGGTCAAGGTTGACAAGCCTTGTTTCGATGCCGTCATCGGTTTCAACAGCGATGCGACCGGCAACCGAAAGCGGACGGTCAAACCAGGAGGGAATGATCATACCGCCGTAGCGTTCGGTATTCAGCTTCAGATATTTACCGAGTGCCTCGATTTCGCAGTTCGGTTTGATCTTGAAGGTGGGAGAATCGCTGTGCGAAGCAGCGATCATAAATCCGCTCGGACGGTTATCGGGAACGCGGAAGGCAATGATCGACGAGCCGTTTCGCTCAAGATAATAGCGACCGCCGAGAGTGATCGGCGCGCTGTCTGTTTCGCAAAGCTTTTGAAATCCGTTTTCTTTCAGAACGGTTTCGATCTCGCTGATTGCGTGAAACGCTGTGGGACTTTTATCAATAAAAGAGAAAAGGTTTTGAATGTTCATATGTGAAAGATCCTTTTGATAGCTTACAAATAAAAAAGCAGCCTTCAAAAATGAAGGCTGCTTTTTGGTGTTTTACTCTTCGTCGCAGCCGCAATCGCAATCACTGCAGTCGCAGCATTCAAGATCAAGCTCGATCTTGACACCGCACTTGGGGCAGTCGATGCTGTCGAGGTCGAGCATATCTTCGCTGATGCAGAACTTCTTGCCGCAAGCGGGGCATTCGATTTCATAGAATTCT
>JAFTKF010000001.1 GCA_017453405.1 Clostridia bacterium | reverse complement strand
GCCAATACCGCGCTTGCCTTTGTCGGGCTGGATCACAAGGGGGATCGCTCGTTTTCCTTCTACCGCTCGCCATCTGCCGATATGCTGTATACCGAAAGCGATCTGCCGACAGCTCTTCAAGATGCCTTTGCCCTGCATTTTTGCTCGGTCGCGCTGGGTGATTCTCCGATGAAGGACGCACACAGAAGAGCAATCGCGCTTGCCAAAGAGGCAGGGGCGCTGATCAGCTTTGATGTCAATCTGCGCTTTTCGCTCTGGGAGAGCGAGGATGCGCTTTACCGTGCGGTATGGGAGTTTCTGCCCTCGGCGGATATTCTGAAGCTTTCGGAGGAAGAGATCGGATTTGTCACGGGAACAAAGGATCTTGAAAAGGCGGCAAAAATGCTTCTGACACATTGCCGCTATGTGATCATCACACGCGGCAAGGACGGTGCTATGCTGTTTTATACCGATAAGAAGAACGGTATGACAACGATTGCCGCACCTTCTATAGAGGTCAATACGATCGATACCACCGGCGCGGGGGATGCCTTTATCGGCGCGTTTCTCTATCTTTTGTCCTCACAAACGCTCCCCTTGGACGCGCTTGATAACGGGATTCTCTCAAATCTTCTCCTCTACGCCAATCGCATTGCCGCCGCCACCACCGAGTACCACGGCGCAATTGATAGCTATCAGACTGTTTTTTCTCATTTATAACCAAAAAGGCTTGATCTGCCTCGGTGAGACGGATCAAGCCTTTTGTTATTGGTTCATTTTTTCGGGTTATGCATCAAATTCAGGGGTAGAGAACAGCGCTTCCAGAATCTGCAGAAGGGGACTTCTTTCGATGGCGGCTGTGACCTGCTTCCACTGTGCTTCGGTCATTTCGACGATATCCTTGGCGTTTTCGGGGGCGGTGGGGACAGAGGCGTCGGCGTTGAAGGTCAGCGCAAGCTCCAGCTCCAGCGAAACGCCCTGTGTGCCGATTTCGGTGATGGCGATCTTGGCTTCTTTGTCCTTGACGGTAACGCCGCCCTTGATGGTGAGCGAAGGCTCGTCATCGTCCATAACCAGCGTCAGCTTGAAGGTGCGGGCTTTCTGATTATAGGTGTAGGTAAGGGGTGTTACGGTCTGCACATCGCCGCCAATATCCGAGGTAGCGGTCAGGGTATAGGTGCTGATGGATTCCTTTACGGTTTTGGTGATCGTTACTTCAACTGCTTCGGTTTCGCCTTCGTCGGTAATCGAGCCGACAAGAGCAATTTTATCTTCCCCGAAGGTGGCGGTAAGATCGACGGTGTTGATGGCATCACTGCCTTTTTCAGTCATCGTGCCGGTGAGCGATTCCTTGAGAAGAAAGGCGTCGGCAAGGGAGATATAGACTTTGAAGGAAAGGTCGATATCGACAGTTTCATCCATTTCGTCAAGGTTAAGCTCGTTTCTTACGGCTTCTTTTTCGCTTTCGGAGACCTTGGATACTTCAAGAAGCTTTTCCACCAGCGCGCGGATCACTTCGTTGTCGATGGTATAGGTGATCACGGCACAGTCCTCGCCGTCCAGCACATCGGAAGCGATGCTCTGTTTGAGAATGGCAAGGATCTCGTTGATCGTTTTGTCAGCCTCTTCGCCTGCTTCTTCAAGCTTTTCCTCAAAAGAGGTTTTGAGCTCCTGAATGGCATCCTTCAGCTCGGCAACCGTTTCCTCGTCAAGCTCCATTGCCTTGACAAAGTCGCTGTCGGCGATTCTGTCGGCAAAGGTCTCATAGAGTATGGCGATGGGACCGGATTCGGCAAACAGTGCTTCGGAATCCAGAATAATGCCGTTTTTGTCAAAGTAGGAATCCACGCTGTAGGTGTCTTTGCCGACGGTCATAGCAAGCGAGGTTGCCATCTTCTTTTCGGCAAGATCGGTGTAGAGCACGGCGCGGACATCCTTGATCTCTCCGAGAAGATAGTCGCTGGAGAAGGACAGGGTGGTCGAGCCTTTTTTCAGTGCCTCCCCTGCGATCTCGCTGACACCGTAATCGTCATCGAAGAAACGCCCCATGGCGTTGTCTTCTGCGGTTTTCAGTGCCGACAGGGGGTCATTCACAACATCCTTCAGGCTGAGCTCGTCACACGCGGTGAAGAGCATACTGCAAGACAGCAGCATACACAGCGCAAGGAGTACGGATAGAATTTTTTTCATACATATACCTCTTTTCTGTTCATCAATTGTATCAAATCATCGGGTACACTGACAGTATAGCATAGTGACTACAATTTGTCAATGGGAAAATTAATTTCATTTAATTATAACACGCAGTCAAATGATTGTCAAGAGGCTGATGACGGTTTTCTGCCAAGGTTTTTTGAAAATGCCGCAAAGAGAAAGATTTTTTTGAAAAAAAACAAAAACATTTGACTTTTCAGAAAGGCTGTGCTATACTACACATATAGTTTGCTGTCGGGAGGGTTCTTGGTGAAACGGAAGCTCATTATTGTGCTGCTGATTCTTTTGTTCATATCGATTGCCATCGGTACTTCGCCGATCATTGACTATTTTTACTCTCTTGCCGACAGTGCTTCGACGACCGAGGCGTTGACGACTGTGCCTGACACGGCAGCGGATGATACCGTCAGCCCCAAAGCGGTGCTGTTTGCGGTCATATTGTCCGCGGTGACGGTGGTCGCTTCCTTTGCGGTCTATCTCAGAAAGCGCAAGGGATGAATACCCGCGGTATATCGGGGCAGGATCTCGCTTATTTCGGTGATGCGGTGGTCGAATTGCTTGCCCGTGAGAGAATGATCCGCGAAGGCATTGTGGGTGTCGGAAATCTGAACCGCGAAGCCCTTCGCTATGTGCAGGCAACGGCACAAAGCCGTGCGCTTGATCATATTCTGCCGCTTCTGACCGAAGAAGAAACGGCAGCCTTCAAACGGGGGCGCAACAATCACGTTGGTGCGATCCCAAAATCGGCAACGGCTGTGGAATACCGCCGCGCTACGGGCTTTGAAGCGCTGTTTGCGCATCTGTGGCTTTCGGGCGAGGAAAAAAGAGCCAGAGAGCTTTTCGCCATCGCCTATCCGTCAGCGCCTGCCGATGATCAAACGGTAAATTAAAAAATATACATAATTCAACAGGAGAAACGAAATGTATTATCTTGGTATTGACCTCGGCGGCACCAACATTGCTGCCGGCATTGTGGATGAAAACTACAATATTCTGAAAAAAGGCTCAGTTCCTACGCTTGCCAGCCGTCCGATCGATGAAGTGATGACCGATATGGCAAATCTTTGCAAGAATCTGCTTGCGGAAATGAACTTAACGGTTGACGATGTGGAATATGCGGGCATTGCTTCTCCCGGTACTTGCAACAGCGAGACGGGTGTGGTGGAATTTTCGAACAACATCGTGATGTATAACTATCCGATCGCCGATGTGCTGAAGGCTAAGCTTGGCGTGAAGAAGGTGTATATCGACAATGATGCCAATGCGGCGGCACTTGCCGAAGCACTGGCAGGCGCGGCAAAGGGCGCATCGAGTGCTATTATGATCACCCTCGGTACGGGTGTGGGCGGCGGCATCGTGGTAGACGGCAAGATCTATTCGGGCTTTAACCACGCAGGCGCGGAGCTTGGTCACATCGTGATCGAAAAGGGCGGCAGACAGTGCACCTGCGGCAGACGCGGCTGCTTTGAGACCTATTCTTCGGCAACCGGTCTGATCAATATGACCAAGGAAAAGATGGAAAAGAATCCCGATTCGCTGATGTGGAAGCTGTCCGAGGCGGCAGGCAAGGTCAGCGGTAAGACGGCATTTCAGGCAAAGCGTCAGGGCGATGCGGCAGGCGCTGAGGTCGTGGATGAATACATCGAGTATCTTGCCCTCGGTCTTACCAATATCGTCAATATCTTCCAGCCCGAGGTGCTTTGCATCGGCGGCGGTATCTGCAATGAAGGGGAATACCTGATGGCACCGATTCGCGAAATCGTGGCAAAAGAAAACTTTGCGCACAATTCCCCCAACCAGACCGTGATCAAGAGAGCCGCCCTCGGCAACGACGCCGGTATTCTCGGCGCGGCTGTGCTTGGTATGTGACCGATCGCGATTTTGGCGAAGTAACCGTTTGTTATGATAAAAAAGTCTTCACATAGCCCAAGAGTCACTGTTTTGGAGAATGTGGAGACTTTTTTCAAAATGGATAAGGAGATTGCGTTTTGTGATGAATATGAATTACGGATTACAGCTTTTTTCGGTGCGCGATGCGGCGGCTGAAAATTTTGAAGGAATGCTCAAGGCGGTTGCCGAAATGGGCTATACGATGGTCGAAAGCGCGGGCTTTTTCGGACATTCGGCAAAGGAAGTCAAAGCGATGCTGGATGCTTACGGTCTGACGCTTTGCTCGACTCACACGGGATGCGGCGAGGTATTTGACCGCCTTTCCGAGACGATTGCCTTTCATCAGGCGGTGGGATGCCGCGATATCATTATTCCCGGTGCGCCATGGGGCAACCGTGAGGAGATCGATTATACCGTCAACGCCATCAATCGCGTACTGCCGATCATTGAGGCAGAGGGGCTTCGCCTGCATTATCACAACCATTCGGGCGAATTTCTTCCCAACCGCGACGGGTTGATTGCGGAGGATGCATTCATCGAACGCACCGGCGTTCTTTTGGAGATCGATACCTTCTGGGCATATCACGCGGGGGTAGACCCCGTTCAGCTGATGGAGACCTACAAGGATCGCATTCGCTTCATCCACCTGAAGGACGGCATTTCCGATTCTTCGCACGCCATTGGAAAATCCTTGGGACTTGGCAAAGCCCCCGTGCTTGCCGTCAGGGAAAAGGCAATTGAGCTTGGTATGACGATGGTAGTCGAAAGCGAAGGTCTTGACCCCACCGGTCTTGAAGAATCCAAGCGATGCATTGACTTTTTGAAAACACTTTCGTAAAACAGCATAAACAAAACGGCAGAAAGCAAGCGGATGAGCTTGTTTTCTGCCGTTGTTGTATGGGGTAAAATAGAAGATCATCGCACGCTTGGCTAGGTGCTCTGTTCGGTGAGATGGTTGAACCATGTTTGAGCAAGCTTACACATCTCGGCAAATTTTAAAATTTGCGGACAGGATTCGGTGAGTGTTTTCCAAATTGAATATGCATTTTCGGCGTACCGTATGGCTTTTTTGGGGCTTGCTTGCCGCTCGCCCCTCTTGTC
>JAFTKF010000064.1 GCA_017453405.1 Clostridia bacterium | reverse complement strand
TGGCTTCGGTGTTTGGTCGTCGGAGGATCTGACCGATTTCACAAGCGAGGGAATGATCCTTCGTTTCAAGGATCTCTCTTGGGCGAATAAGGATGCGTGGGCACCGGACATTATCGAAAGAAACGGCAGATATTATTTTTATTTCAGTGCCGACAGCGCGATTGGTGTTGCGGTTTCGGATTCTCCCACGGGACCTTTCGTCGACCCGCTCGGAAAGCCGCTGATCCCCTTTGAAGAGGATATGTCGACCATTGACCCCTGTGTGCTCATCGACGATGATGGCAGGACATATCTCTACTGGGGTGCGACCTTCGACGGAACGATGTTTATGCGTGAATTGAATGACGATATGATCTCCTTCAAGGGCGAAAAGAAAACGGTCTTTTCCTATCAGCTTGAAAAAGATTATCACTGTGAGGGTTCGTATGTCTTCAAGAGGGGCGGACTTTACTATTATCTGTGGAGCGAATATATCTGGTGTGATTCGCCTGCCCTTCATGTGGACCACAGCTATCGCGTGAACTATGCCGTGTCCGAACACCCCGACGGTCCTTTTACCAAAGAGCTTTCCCGTGTGCCCATCCTATCGACGGATATGGCACTCGGCTATATCGGACCGGGACATAATTCGATCCTGAATCCCCCCGGTACGGACGATTACTATATCGTGTACCATCAGCATCAGGGCGATGCGCGCTATCGCCGTGCCAATATCGACCGTATGACCTTTATGAAAAACGGTGCGATCAATACCGTCCGTATGACCAAGGAGGGTGTTCCCGCAATTCCGATCACGGTGTGGCTGTCGCACGAAACACGGGGCGTCCATTCGTTGGGATGCGAAAAACGCTTCACGCTCGGCACAAAGCTTTCACCCGATGCCGTGAAGACGGTAACGCTGTTTGTCAACAACATCCCCGTCACCGAGAGTGCGTACACCGAAACGCTTACCTTCACCCCCCGTGAGCGCGGCGTGTACAAAGTACACTGCACCCTCACCACCACCGACGGCACAGTATACACCGCCAAAGCACTGCATATGGATGTGGTGTGATCAAAAAAACGCTCCGGTCAGGAGCGTTTTTTGATGTTAAGAAGGCGTGTTAAGAGTCTTCTGTAACTGTTTTAATTGATTCGAAGTAATCTTTTCGTGATAATGAATACCATTAAAAGTTAAATGCAGAACCGGATACTGTCCCTTGGTTCGGAGCAGATAATGGTTTTGGATCATCCACTCGATGATATGAATCAAAACTTCGCGTTCTAGGGCTTTGAGAGCACCGTATTCTTCTATTTCGTGTAGTTTCATTTCAGTGATCCGTTTGCCGGAAGTCCCACGCAAAACATCTACCAGAACGGTGATGCCGTAGAAACGTTTTTGACTGATGTGGGATACACATTGTAAAATTGTGTGTAAAATGTTGTTTAGGTCAATATCATTATAGTGGGTCGTTTTATTGACGCTTGCTTTTTCAATGATGATCGGTTCATCATTCGAAGCGTTTGAGGTTGCAGATTTGACTACAGCCGTTTTCAAGATAGGATCAGTTTGAGTTTTGGAGAATCCGCGCGGAATTGTGTGAACAGGGGCGGGCGTTTCACTTAATCCGAGCATTTCATAATATGCAGATTTACTTAAGGAACGATTGCAACCGGTTCCGTTGGGAATATAACCGGTACAACCCAAGAAAAAATCGCCATCCTTGTTGGGCTTGGGAATAAGATATCCATCCTTGCAAGCATCGCATTTCATAATAGAAAGCTTTTGACCTTTGATGTCGGTTGTCATAAAACTGCAGATTTCAGGTTCATTTGTGCATATGAATAGTTTTAGACCGTATGCAGCTTTATATCGAAGCTGAAGAGGATAGCCGCAGATGGGACAACTCTTTTGACGCAAAAGAGAATCCGAAACAGTTTCATTCCATTCGCCTCGCAGAGATACATTTTTATAGTCGTTTTTAATTTACAACATAAAATACGATGGATTTTGTTACGGAGCAAAAAAATAAACACGGTTTTTGGTGCGGGTCATAGCTACGTAGAATAATCTTCGTTCTTCCGCGTAATCGATAGAACGGTCACCTTTGATAACAAATGCCAAAACGGGATCATCTTCAATTTTGGAAGGAAACCCATATGTTTCATTGCGACCGTTGACAACAATGACATCGTCATAGCCCAGTCCCTTGGAAGCGTGAGCGGTCATGAAAGTAATATCAAGGTGTGGATATTTGACGCTTTTTAATTTTTGACCGCGTGAGATATATTCAAACAGACCGGATTTTTCCAACTTATCACCATCAAATCCAAAGCGTCCCAATAACAGAATTCTGCCGTCGCGTTTGCCTTCTGCACGATTGTATGCCATAATTTGCTCAATAGCAGTTTCCACGGCACGTGCGATTGCATAATTCACACCGTTTTTGAAATGATTGGTAGCTTTACGGTAAGAACCGTCGTAAGTATAGATGATGACGGGATCGGTAATGGTTTTGGGTGATTTTAATTCTTTTTTGATTTGCGTTTCGTTCTTCTGAATGAAATTACCCGCAATGTCAATGACTTCCTGCGCATTGCGGTAGGTTTTTACGATCTTTAATAATTTAGCATACCCCATTTTTTCGGCAAAGCGAGTAAATAAGGTAATATCAGAGCCGCTGAAGGCGTAAATGGATTGCCAATCATCACCAACGGCGATGATTTTTGCATCGGTCACCTCGGATAAGGCTGAAACAAGATCAAAGCGTTGACGGGAAATATCCTGATATTCGTCTACGATGATATATTTGAAATCAAGCTTTTGCTTCATTTCTTTCACTTCGCGGAGAAGCCGTGCAGATTCGTTGATCATATCTTCAAAATCGACCGCGTTGTTTTCTTTCAGATAACGGTCATATTCAAGATAACAGTCATGACAAATATCAAGAAAAAGTCGGGAGCGGACATTCTGTGTGGAATGGTACATTCGTGTGAATTCATCTGTTGTATATCCGTTGGTTTTGAAATTTGCAATGAAACGGCAGATCAGTGCGATGAGTTTGCGAATATAGCGGTTTTCCTCGCTTGCAATTAATTTTTCCATAATTTCTTTGCTTGAGCGGGGAGAAATCGTAAAACCGTGTTTCATCAATTCTTCACGAAGATGTTCAATAAGGGGGCGATTGTCGGTATATTGTGAAAAGGTGTACAGCAATGCAGTATCATATTTAAGGCTAAAACACAAGAGTTTGACAAATCTTTGCCGAAATTTATTCGCACTTTCTCGATAAATTGAGTGAAAAAGGTTGAATAATTATGAAAAATCATATATAATAACAACAATCGGTCTCAATAAAAAGGAGTGTGTATATGACAGATATTGAAAAAATTCGATACACCAAGACATTTGTTGACAAATTAGCGAGAGGGATTAATCCGCTTGATGATTCGGTAATTCGTGAGGATGATGTTGTGAATCAGGTGCGTATTTCCAGATGCCTTTACTATGTGTCTGAATTATTGGATCGCTTGATTATGCAAAACGAATTGCCTAAGGAAAATAAAACGCCTAAAGAAAAGAAGAAACTCCTTTTTATAACGGAGGAGGAAAAGCGCGAATTACATCCTTTTCCCACGGCAAAGCATCAAACGGATTTGAAGGATTATTTTAACAGTATGATCGATCCTTCCAGTGCAAAAATGAAATCCGGTACGATAACCGCTTGGCTTGTTCAAAACGGCTTTTTGATTAAGGAAATCTCAGCGGTAGGAAAGACCGTGATGCGTGTGACAAAGGAAGGAATCAACATCGGATTATACAATGAAACCTGTACGGGGCAGAGCGGTTTGGAGTATACGATGTTGTTGTTTTCTCCGATCGCACAGCAATTTATCTTTGATCATATCGATCAGATTATAGCATATCAAAACCAAAACCAAAAACAAAATCATTTAAAGAATGAAAATACACCTTGGCAAGCACAAGAGGATATTGCTCTGCGTGAAATGTATAGGAACGAAAAGACATTGAGACAGATTGCAAGAGCGCTCAAGAGAAATGTGCCGGAAACGCTTGCGCGAATGAAGGAAATCGGAATATTGAAATAATGTGCCACCAACCGAAGATTTCGATGAAAGGAGGGGCTTATGTCATCGTACAGTGAGCTGATCAAGAATTTTGAAAAGATTCGGGCGTATATGCGCGAGTTTTATGTGTACGGGTTCAAGACGCGTGAGGAATATACCAAAAAGAGTGCGCGGTCGTACGATGACGAGCGGCGACGGATCGAATCGATTTTGGGGGACTATATGCATTTTGTGCGCACCCCTGAAGGGAAGAGTGTCTTCATTTCGATTGACAGCCGTCATTCGCGCCACAATCCTTTTTATAAGGCGTGGAAGTCCAAAAGCTTCACCGACGGAGATATCACGCTTCATTTTATTTTGTTTGATATTCTGCACCGTCCCGAGGAGGCTTTCACCCTGAACGAGCTGCTTGACAAAATCGAAGGTGATTATCTTTCGCATTTTGACGAGCCGATGCAGTTTGACGAATCGACGGTTCGCAAAAAGCTGAAGGAGTATGTCAGAGAGGGGATCGTTCTTGCTGAAAAGAGAGGCAAGCGCGTGTATTACCGCCGCCGTGCTTGCGAATTGCCCGACGGTGCTTCGGAGCTTCTCGATTTCTTTTCCGAGGTTCTTCCCTGCGGCGTGATCGGTTCGTATCTTCTTGATAAAATACAGACGGAGGAAGGACGGGAAAGCCTCTTTGATTTCAAGCACCATTACATTACGCCGTCACTTGACAGCGATATTCTTGCCTGTCTGTTTGATGCGATGCAGAAAAAATCTGTTGTGACGGTTGCCAATCTGAACCGCTCTGCCGACGAGCCACGCCGCGTGCGCCTGATTCCGCTTCGTATTTTCATCAGTGTACAGACGGGGCGACAGCATCTGCTTGCCTATGCGCCCGATGTTGCCTGCGTGCGCTCGTATCGCGTGGATTATCTGAAAAGCGTCACGCTTGAAGAGCCTACCCCGCGCTTTGACGAGCTTCGCGCGGAGCTTGATTCGATGATGCAAAAGATCTGGGGCGTGAACACCAAGCGCAACCGTTTTGGCAAAGAGCATATCGAGCACGCCGAATTCACGGTGAGGATCGCCGAGGGGGAGGAGCACATCATCAGACGCTTAGAGCGTGAAAAGCGCGTGGGACGGGTGGAAAAGCTTGACGATTATACCTACCGTTTTGTTGCCGATGTCTATGATTCGGGCGAAATGACCCCGTGGGTGAGAAGCTTTATCTGCCGCATTGTCGACATCCGTTTTTCCAACCGCACGGTAGAAAACCGTTTCAAGGACGATCTTCGCGCGATGTACCGTATGTATGGGCTTCAAAAGGAGGATGTATGATCTTCAGTGAACTCTATTCGGCATATTACAATGCGGTAGCGCACATTCTTTCGTCTTTGGCGCAAGGGAAGACCGACCGACGGGAGCTGGAAGCCATTGTCAGCCGCTACGCGTTTGGGGAAAGCGGTCTTCACATCGTTCCGTCGCTTTTGAACGGCGACTGGCAATTGACCCGCCGCGATCTTTCGACCCCGATCCGCCACACCCCGACAATGCCCCTGACCGAGCTCGAGCGGCGGTTTTTAAAATCGGTATCGCTGGATCGGCGTGTCAGGCTGTTTGATTTTGATTTTTCCTGGCTTGACGACACCCAGCCGCTGTTTACCGAGGCAGACTACTGTGTGTACGATCGCTACAATGACGGCGATCCCTTTGAGGATGAAGGGTATATCCGCCGTTTTCGCCTGATCCTTCGGGCGATCCGCGAAAAACGGCAGATCAAATTCGAAATGATCAGCCGTAAGGGGCGCACGGTATTTGTCAGGTGTCACCCTGCAAGACTGGAATATTCCGAAAAGGACGACAAATTCCGCCTGCTCACGGGAAACGGCGGCTTTGTATCCACCGTGAATCTCTCGCGGATGATCTCGTGTACGCTGTATCAGGGAGACAAAACACTGCCGATGCGTGAAAAAGAGCCGCTGTATGAGACACTGGTTCTGCGTGTGGCAAATCAGCGCAATGCGCCCGAGCGTGTTCTGCTTCATTTTGCGCATTTTGAAAAACGGGTGGAAAAGCTTCCGACGGGTGCGTATCAGGTGACCCTTCGCTATGAACGGGAGGATGAGCCGGAAATGGTGATCCGCATTTTGTCCTTCGGTCCGCTTGTGGAGGTGATTGCCCCCGATGACTTTCGGGAGCTTATCATCGATAAGCTGAAAAAACAGTTACATCTTGGATTAAAATAAAAGTTCGCAGACTTTTTTCCGTGATAGTCTCGGAAATTTGTGGTAAAGTATATACATAAAGACGCAAGCAGCAAGAAAAGCGCTGATATTGTCAGGTAAGTTCTGACTGCAAAGGAGAAATCCTGCGTCTTGTTAAGGCACGTACAGCAATCTTGTGATATGCAGAAACCTTCTAAGTTTTTTTAGCAGAACAAAGTGCCTTGTCAGCTCCCGCGCTCGATCTTCCGAGCTCGGGAGCACCCTTGATTAAAAAAGACGCTTGCAGCAAATGCTACATAATCGGATAAACATGAGAATTTATTTTGAAAAAGGCGTCTTGTTGGGTTTTCCCTTTTGTTTTCGGAAATGTTCTGTTTCCGTTTGCGGAACGCATTACTTTTTCAGGAAACGTATTTTATCACGAAAAGGAGTGAGTTTTATGATTCATATGTTACAGAATGAAGCAGGACGCGCCTATACCGAAAACGGCGGTGCGGCGTATGCCTCGACCGGCTCGGACTGTCTTGATTTCTTTGCCACCGTCGGTGCGCTTCGCAAAGCAACCGATGCGGATATTTGCACGCGCTTTCTCCGTGCTTTTTGCGAAAACAGAGACATTGCCGTAAAGCTGCTCTTTTTCGCTCGGGACATCCGAGGCGGTCTTGGTGAGCGGCGTGTGTTCCGCGTGATTCTCGTGTGGCTTGCCGACTATGCCCCCGAAACGGTTAAAAAGAATCTTTGCTACGTGGCGGAATTCGGTCGGTATGACGACCTTCTGGTGCTGTTTGATACCCCTTGCGAGGCGGCAATGCTTGCGCTTGTCCGTAAGCAGTTTGAAGCCGATCTCACGGCGCTTGCCGAGGGGCGGGCGGTATCGCTTCTCGGAAAGTGGCTGCCTTCGGTCAACACCTCAAACCCTGATGCCGTGAAGCTTGGTAAAAGAATGGCGCGTGCCTTCGGCTTGAAGGATGCCGACTACCGTAAGGCACTGGTGAAGCTGCGTAGGGCGATCCGCATTCTTGAAAACAACCTTCGCGAAAAGGATTATACCTTCGATTACGAAAAGCAACCCTCCAAGGCGCTGTACCGCTACCGCAAGGCGTTTATGCGTAACGACTACGAGCGCTACGATGCGTATCTCAATGCGGTTGTCTCGGGAGAGAAGACAATGCGCACCGCAACCCTTGCCCCTTACGAGCTGGTGGATCCCTTTCTGGAATGCGATTGGGGTGGCTCTTTGCGGATCACTTCGATTTCCGAGGAGGAAAAGAAGGTGCTGAACACGACTTGGGAAAATCTGCCCAAGGTTTCTGCCGAGGGCGATATCCTCGCCGTGATCGATACCTCCGGTTCGATGTATTTCGGCGGACATCCCTATCCCGCATCGGTCGCGCTTTCGCTTGGCTTGTATATCGCTGAACGCAATACCGGTCGGTTTGCCAAGCATTTCATTGAATTTTCCGAGCATCCCCAATTGATTGCCATCAAGGGCGAGACCTTCGTTGACCGTCTTGCCTACCTTGCATCGTTCAGCAAGATCGCCAACACCAATCTTGAAGGGGTGTTTGATCTGATCCTTGCGGCGGCAGTTAAAAATGCCGTGGATAAATCTGAGCTTCCCGCAAAGCTTGTTGTGATCTCGGATATGGAGTTTGATGAATGCGTGGAGGATGCCGACAGCACGGTGTTTGAAAACGCGCGGAACAAGTTTCTCTCGGCTGGCTATACGCTTCCCGATGTCATTTTCTGGAATGTAGCAAGCCGTCATCGCCAGCAGCCCGTTCAGATGAACGAAAACGGCGTGGCACTTGTCTCGGGCGTGACGCCCAGGATCTTCAATATGATCGCAACCGGTACGATGAATCCTTACACCCTGATGATGGAGGTTGTGGAAAGCGAGCGCTATCGCAACATCACCGCATAACCATACCCTTTCGACTTTTATGGTCGAAAGGGTATTTTTTTGCCAAAAGGCATTCTTTTCTGTCTGTACATTGTTCTTGGAAATATTCCTCGCAGTTGTCCGGCTTTCGAGGAATATTTCGAAACGGCGCAAATGAAATTCCAATTTATTGCTAACTATGTGCGCCGTTATTTTTCGCAGGATTTTTTCCGTGATAATGGCGCCTGATTCTGCTACAATAGTCTTGCAAGATCACCGATGCCTGTGTTTCTTTCACGGCGGTGCGCGAGGATGTTCCAAAGCGTATGCCCGTGGTCTTGCCTTGGAGAAGTACTCCACATCGTGGGTTCGAATCCCACTGTGCGCCACTCGGCGCATACCGGCGGTTCGGTTTTTTTGCCCTTTCAAGGCATAAGCACATTTTGTGTATGAGATTACCATGATGAAGAAAAGATCCTGCCCCAAAGACGGTGACAGCGTCTTTGGGACTGCGGCAAAAGCCTTGCCTTGCGCGGATACCGCCTGCCGTACGGCAATGCCAAAAGCTTTCGCATTGCCGAGCGGCTCGCTGAAGCAGCAAGCCGCTTTGCCGCAGGACGGATCTTTTCAATCGACACTGACAAGGAGGCGACAGTATGCTGTGGCAATTGTTTCAAAGACGGTATTCAAAAGAACTGTATCAGGCGTTTCCGAAGGATTGCCGCAACGAAGTGACGCGCGTCCTTTTCCATATCCGTCGGCGTCATACCGACCCGATGGAAGCGTATTATTGCCGTCAAACGCTCTCGTGGCGGCTGTTATCGGGGGAATGCGTGACGCTCCCCTACCGTCTGAAGCTGAAAGAGATGGATCTTGACGGCTTTTCCGACACCGAAAAGCTGATCGCGCACTGTTTGTTTTCGCGCAGTCCTGACGGCTATACCAGAGAGCGGCATCTTCGGGCGATGCTGACCTATGACCTGCCCGATTGGGCGGCGGTTTATGTGATGACACTTGCGGGGGAATATGTCAAAGAGATCCTTCAGGTGATCGATTCGGCACTCCGCGAGCGCGATTGGCATCTGTGGCGTGCACTTGCCCGTGAGAATTTTTTTGTGATAAAGCGTCTTCACGAAAAAATGATCAGTTATTGGAATGAATTTTATCGGTTTGACTGTTACCGCTACCGCGATTATGTCGGCAAAGCGCTGTTTCGCGATATCTTTGGCTACCGTAAGACCGGACAGAAAACCATTGACGAATGAAAGAAAGGATGAAACCATATGAAAACAGTGATGATCAATGAAAATCAAATAGGACTTCTTTTTAAAAACGGCGGTTTTGTCAAACTGCTTACGGCAGGAAAATACCGTCAAAGACGGGGCAGTGAGATCGAGCTGATCTCCTCATACGCGCCGATTGTCTCTCAGAAATGTCCGCTGGAAAAGCTTTTGACCTATGAAGAGATTCTGAAGAACACGGTAACGCTTGAGGTTTCGGACGAGGAATTGGCGCTTCACTATGTCAACGGCGGCTTTGTCGATGCACTGCCTTCGGGACGCTACGCTTTTTTCAGAAGTCCTTTTACACACACCTTTACCAAAGTGAACACGACCGATCCGACGGTGGACGGCAGTGTTCCCACCCATATTTTCAAAAAGCTTCCCACCTCGTTTTATACCAAGGTGGAGGTAGCCGAATACGAAAAAGCGCTCATATACTTTGACAAAAAGCTCGTCAAAGTGCTGGATGCGGGCACCTTCTATTTTTGGAAGGGTGCTGTCAAGGTCGAAAGTGACTTCGTCGATATGCGAAAGCGGCAGATGGACCTGATGGGACAGGAGATCCTGACGGCAGATAAGGTTTCGCTCCGCATCAATTTCGTTTGCCGCTACCGCGTGCTTGACTGCGTGAAGATCGTGACCGAGATCGAGGATTTTTCCGAAATGATGCACGTAACGGCGCAGCTTGCCCTGCGTGAATTTGTGGGTAAATACCGCCTTGACGAGATTCTTGAAAACAAAGAGGGTCTTTCGCGGTATGTATTCGAACGGCTGAAGGAAAAAGAACGTGAAATGTATATCGAGATCACGGATGCAGGGGTCAAGGATATCATTCTGCCCGGCGAGATCCGTGACATTATGAACACCGTCTTAGTTGCGGAAAAGCGTGCGCAGGCAAATGTGATCACGCGCCGCGAGGAGGTGGCATCCACCCGCTCGCTTCTCAACACGGCAAGGCTGATGGACGAGAACGAGACCTTATATAAGCTGAAGGAGCTTGAGTTTATCGAGCGGATTTCGGCAAATGTCGGCAATATCAACCTGAATGCTGGCGGTGATATGCTGACACAGCTTGTCGGGCTTCTTCGTAGACAGACCTGACGAATGAAAGAAAGGAATAGATTATGATAGAGATCATAGGTACTTACAATACTGCCGTTTGCTATACCGATGTGTTGGAGGACGGTGCGCGTTTGCAGCTGGAGGCGATCTGCAACGAGGAGGCGTTTCAGGCATCCCAGATCCGCGTGATGCCCGATGTGCACGCGGGGAAGGGCTGTACCATCGGTACGACCTTGACCGTTCACGACAAGGTCGTGCCCTTCATGGTGGGGGTGGATATCGGCTGCGGTATGTATACCGTGTCGCTCGGCAAGGTCAATATTGATCTTTGCGCATTTGATGCGGCGGCACACAACATCCCCTGCGGCAAGAATGTCTGGGAGGGGAGAGTGGAGCGTTTTGATCTGACCGCGCTTCGCTGTTACCGTCAGCTGAAGGACACCAAGCGTCTGGAGCGCAGTGTCGGTACACTGGGCGGCGGCAATCACTTTATTGAGATCGATGTGGATGACGGGGGCAACAAGTATCTCGTGATCCATTCGGGCAGCCGTAATCTCGGTACGCAGGTGGCGGAGTATTATCAGCAGCTTGCGGTGGATCTGAATCTCGGCAAGGAGTCGTATTTCAAGGCACGCGACGAATTGATCGCGACATATAAAGCAGAGGGACGCCGTGCGGAGATTCAGGCAGCACTCAAGGCG
Source organism: Clostridia bacterium (assembly GCA_017453405.1). Classification (GTDB taxonomy): domain Bacteria; phylum Bacillota; class Clostridia; order Oscillospirales; family CAG-272; genus RGIG1993. The sequence continues at coordinate 8,468 of JAFTKF010000064.1, read as the reverse complement.
CTTGCGGCGGCGTTTGAGGCGAAAGCACCGACTTTGCCGCGCGATCTTTGCTATCTTTACGGCGAGTATATGGCAGATTATCTTCACGATGTGGGCATCTGTCAGCAGTTTGCCACCCGTAACCGCGAGAAGATGGCAGAGCTTCTTTGTGAGTGGATGTCCCTTGCTCCGATCGATGCCTTTCATACCGTCCACAACTACATTGATCTTGACGGTATGATCCTCAGGAAGGGTGCGGTATCGGCAAAGGCAGGCGAGCAACTTCTCATTCCCATCAATATGCGTGACGGCTCTCTCATTTGTATCGGCAAGGGCAATTCCGACTGGAACGAGTCAGCACCCCACGGTGCAGGTCGTTTGATGTCGCGTACTGCCGCGTTTGAGCGCTTGACGATGGCAGAGTATGAGCGCGAGATGGCAGGCATTTATACCACCTGCGTGGTGGGCGGCACACTGGACGAGTCGCCGATGGCGTATAAGTCGCGTGAGGATATCGTCAAGCACATCACCCCCACCGCCGAGATCGTCGCCGAGATCAAGCCGATCTATAACTTCAAGGCGTGTGAATAAAGAAAACAGCTTTCCTTTCAAGAAAAGGGGAGCTGTTTTCTTTGGGTCAGTAACAAAAAATCTATGAACCGCCAAAACCGGAAAAGAATCGGAAATTTGCAAGACAAGGCTTGACTTTTGTGGAAAAACAGACTATACTGAATGTACTTTGTGTAAAACTTCGACGCAGTCGTGGAGGAAAAGATATGGGTCTTATTGAGCTTCTGATCACGGCAATCGGTCTTTCGATGGATGCGTTTGCCGTGGCGGTTTGTAAGGGGCTTTCGACCGAGAAGGTCAAGGGCAAGCATTTTTTGTGGATCGGACTTTGGTTCGGCGGCTTTCAGGCGTTGATGCCCACGATCGGCTATTTGCTCGGCTCGACCTTTGAAAGCTATATTACTCCGATCGATCATTGGGTGGCGTTTATCCTTTTGGGTCTGATCGGTGCCAATATGCTGAAGGAAGGGCTGTCGAAGGATTGTGACTGCGAAAAGCCCAATGATTCTTTTTCGGTCAAAACGATGTTTGTAATGGCGCTGGCAACCAGCATCGATGCGCTTGCGGTGGGCATTACCTTCGCGCTTCTGCCCGATGTCAATATTGTGACGGCGGTTTCGTCGATCGGCGTGATCACCTTTGCACTTTCGGCAGTGGGACTGAAGATCGGCAATGTGTTCGGTATGAAATACAAAAGCAAAGCCGAGATCGCAGGGGGCGTGATCCTCATTCTGATGGGTACGAAGATCCTCTTGGAGCATCTCGGTGTGATCTCATTCTGAATGAACCGAGTATTTTTATCACCAATTTCAAAAGTTTTTGCGGGGCTTGGAGTTGTAAACAACTCCGGAGCTTTTTTCAAAAAGCTCCCCCAAAAAACAATATCTATCAAAAAAGCAGCCGTTGTTAAACGCTCACAATTCCTGCAAGCGTTTGACAACGGCGCATTTTTATTTTCCATGCAGTAACTTGTTTGAACGCTCATTCGCGCTAAAGATCCTGCCGCTACGAGACACCCTCCTTTGGTCGGGTTCAACTTCCGCTCGCACTTGGACAGAGTCCAAGTGCAGATGACACGACTAGGCATCGGTCTGCTTTTTGAAAAAAGCGACGCAAAAACTTTTAATTATGGCGCAAAAACTTTTGAAAACGGTGACAGAGATTTTGCGAAACATCTTGACAAATGAACTACAAATGTGTTACAATGAAAATACAAATGAAAACCGTAACAGGGAGAATGAAAATGACGGAAAAAAAGCTTGTGATCTCAGCGAAGAAATATCGCGGTGAAAGTGCTGTCGTGTCGGTGAGATTGCCCAACGATATGATTGAAACGCTGGATGAAATTGCCGATGTCACCTGCCGTACGCGCAATGAGATCATTCAAAAATGTCTTGCTTTTGCGATCGATCATCTGGAAATTGAAAAGAAGGAGTAAGGACGATGGCGATTTTTACCTGTAAAATCTGCGGCGGTATGCTGGAGACCGATGGCACGCTGTCGGTTGCTGTCTGTACGCACTGCGGCACAAAGCAAACATTGCCTCGTGCGGACGATGAGAAAAAAAACGCGCTGTATGAGCGTGCCGAACGCCTTCGCCGAAGCGGTGACTTCACCCGTGCGATGGCACTGTATGAAGAGCTTTTGACGATGGATGCCGAGGATGCCGATCTGTATTGGGCACAGCTTCTGTGCCGCTACGGCATCGAATATGTGGAAGACCCCCAAACGCATAAACGAATGCCCACCGTGCGCTGTGCGCAGTATACCTCGCTCTTTGATGATGAGGCATACCGCTCGGCAATACGCTTTGCCGACCCGATGCAACGGGAGGTGTATGAAGCCGAAGGCCGTGAGATCAACCGCATTCAAAAGGAGTTTTTGGCAATTTCTCAGAAGGAAGAGCCGTTTGATGTCTTTATCTGCTATAAGGAAAGCGACGGCGACGGCAAACGCACACCGGATAGCGTGCTGGCACAGGAAGTATATGCGGAACTGAAGCGCGAGGGCTATAAGGTGTTCTTTTCGCGCGTGACACTGGAAGGCAAGCTCGGCACAGCTTACGAGCCGTATATCTTTTCCGCTCTGCATTCGGCAAAGGTGATGGTGGTCGTGGGCACGAATCGCGCGTATTTTGAATCGGTCTGGGTGCGAAATGAATGGAGTCGCTATCTGGCACTGATCAAAAACGGCGAGAAAAAGCTTCTGATTCCTGCCTACCGTTCGATGTCGGCATATGATCTGCCTGCCGAGTTTTCCCATTTGCAGGCACTGAATATGGAAAAGCTTGGCTTTATGCAGGATCTTTTGGGTGCAATCGCGGGATATCTGAAAAGGGGAAGTGAAAAGAAATCCGACACTGCTCCGATGCTGCAACGCATTTATATGGCATTGTCCGATCGGAATTTTGCGCTGGCGTACCAGTTGAATGAACAGCTTCTCAATCAAGACCCCGAGAACGCCGAGGCGTATCTTGCGGGGCTTCTCATCAGTCTTTCTCTTCGCTCGGAAGAAGAGCTTGCCATGCTCGACCGGATGTTCCACGACAATTATTTTTATAAAAAAGCCTATCAGTTCGGTGACGAAGCACTTCGTGCGCGGCTGGAGGGCTATCTTAAGACAATCTGGGAACGCAACGAAAGCCGCCGTAAGGGCGAGATCTATACGCGTGCGCTATCGGTGTTTGGAAAACACGCAAGCGTCGGGATGTACGAAGAAGCCATCAAGGATCTGCGCTTGATCCTGCCCTATCGCGACAGTGAAGAAAAAATCGTGCTTCTGGAAGAGCGGATCGTCGCACTGAAGGAACAGCTTGCCAAGGAACAAGAAGAAAAGGCAAAAAAGCGGGCGCTGGCACGCCAAGCATTCCTAAGAAACGCAAAGAAGGTGGCGATCCTTTCGCTGATCACGCTGTTTGCTGCTTCCGTGATCGGCGTGGTATCCTGGTGTATCCTTCACCTTGTCATTCCCGCGGAGTGCTATCAGGATGCACTTCAAAAGATGGAAGAAGCCGCGTATAGCGAAGCTGAGACACTGCTTCTTCAAGCCAAGGAAGACGCTTTTCGTGAAGAGCTGAAAGAAAAGATCGACCAAACCGAAAAACTCCTGACGCTTCTTACCGCCCTGCACGCGTTTGATGCCGAGACGGGGGTGAGGGATAGTGCACAGTATGAAGAGATGATCCGCGAATTCTTACAGGCAGGTGTTGCCGTTGAGCTTCGTTACGAGCTGAACGGCGGCAGCTCTGACGATGGGGAAACCCGTTATCTCTATCAAGGCGGCGATACTCTTGAAGGGCTGCCCGCAGTTCACTACACCGGCTATTTGCTGTTGGGTTACACCTCGGATTTCTATTTTTTCGATGCTTCCGACAATCCTCTTTGCTGGCAGCTTGCCGTGAATTGGGACGATGCGGTCTATGACATCCGCTATCATCTTGACGGGGGCAGCGTCAGCGGCAATCCGAGCGTTTACGGTTTGCACAGCGATGCCATCACGCTGAAAGCCCCCACCAAAACCGGCTATACCTTCCTCGGTTGGACGGGAAGCGGACTGACAACGCCGACACTTTCGGTCACGATCGAAAGCGGCAGTTACGGAAGTCGCACATATACCGCCAATTGGCAGGCAAATACCTATCAGATCACGCTGGATGCGGCAGGCGGCACGTCGGAGAAAACGAAGCTTACCGTGCGTTATGACGAGCAGTATACCCTGCCGAGACCGCAAAAAGACCATTACGGCTTCAGCGGATGGTTCAGCGGTGACGAAAAGATCATGAACGGTTATTATAAAAAGACCGAGGATCTGCAGCTTGTTGCCCGATGGACTGTTCTCCATTACAACGTGGTCTATCAGCTTGACGGCGTTCCTTGCGAAAATCCCAATCCCAAATTTTCGACGGTGGAATCGGATGCGATCGTGCTTCTTCCGCTTGCCTCCACCGAATACGCCACCTTCCTCGGTTGGTATCGCGATGCCGCCTTCACCACACCGATCACCGAGATCCCGAAGGCACTGACAGAAAATCTGACGCTGTATGCGAAATGGGATTTCAAGACCTATACGATCCGCTATCTCTGGAATGGGGGCGAGGAGGTGACATCGGCGCTGACGAGCTATACCTATCGGGATCTTCCCCTGACACTGCCAAAGCCCGAAAAGGAGAATCACGAGTTTCTGTATTGGACCGAGGATTCCCGAAACGGCAGTATCGTTTTAGACATCACCGTCTGCCGCGACTATACGATTTACGGCAATTATCTCATTGACGGAATGTCCTTCAACAGCTATTCTTCGACGGGCGGTGTTCTTGTCGGCGTGAGCTATCAAGGGGATGCCAAAGAGATTGAAGTTCCTCACTATTCAACGGGGGGCGCGGTTGTGCAACGCGTGTATTCGATCCGCTCACAAACGCTGGAAAGCATCACGCTGCCCGATTCGATTATTCAGATTTCATCGATTGCTTTCCAAAACTGTACAGCCCTGCAATCAATCACGCTTCCCGAAGGACTGCAGTGGATCGGTAACAGCGCGTTTGCGGGCTGTCAGTCGCTTCGCTCCATCGAGATTCCCAAGACGGTCACTACGTTCGGCGCTACGGTTTTCGCCCGCTGTGACGCGCTGACGCTTGCCGAGTATGACGGCAATGATTATGTGGGAGATGCCTCCAACCCCTACCGCATTCTCTGTCAGGTGAATGATAAGAATAAAAGCACGCACATAATCCACGAAAAGACCGAGCTGATTGCCGACGAGGCATTTTACGGGGCGCGTGCGCTTGTTAAGCTCGTGATTCCCGAAAATGTTGTCAGTATCGGAGAAGATGCCTTTGACGGTTGCGCGAAACTGGTGGAGATCTATAATCTTTCCGCACTGGACATTCATACCTTTGATTGGGAAAACGGCGAGGTTGCCCGTCACGCCAAGGTGGTTCACACATCCCTTGACGAGGCAAGCTGTCTCGGGACAGAGGGTGACTTTATGTATTTCCACAATCCTGAATCCGGCTACAGCTATCTTGTTGCCTATCTCGGCAGTGCGACGGATGTCGTATTGCCCGAGACGCTTCACGGAACGACATATCGGGTGATCGCCAATGCCTTCTGTGACAAAACGAACATTACGCGCCTGACGGTAGGAGCGGGAGTTGAGGTGATCGAAGCCGATGTCTTTGATGATCTGTCTTTGCTTACGGCAGTGAATTTCATCGAGAAAAACGGTTGGCAGATGACGAGCTCATCCGGCAGTATCACCAAGGTCAGTCGCGCCGAGCTTGTCGATGAAGTGGATGCGCTCGCATTGGTGCTGACACAGCCGACGCAAAGATCCTGGCAACGTTTTGAAGAATAGGGAAGAAAGGATATGACTATGAAAATTGCAGATACGGTCAAATATGAGGGTGATAACAACACCCTTGTCTATAAGCATCCCTGCGAGGATTTCAATGCATTGACACAGCTTGTGGTGCACGAATCGCAGGAAGCGATCTTTTTTGTCAACGGGCAGGCGCTGGATCTTTTCACGGCAGGACGGTATACCCTTGTCAGTGAGAATCTGCCCCTGATCGGAAAAGCCCTGAAGCGTGCGACGGGGGATACCTCTCCCTTTCACTGCGAGGTCTATTTCATCAACAAAGCGATTCTGATGGCAATGAAATGGGGCACCGATTCGCGCGTGCAGTATATAGAGCCGACCTACGGCTTCCCCTTGTCCATCGGGGCATCGGGAGAATTGGCACTGCGTGTAGAGAATGCAAGAAAGCTTCTTCTGAAGCTTGTCGGAACCGAACAGTCCTTTACGCGAGAGGGCGTTCTTCGGTATTTCCGCGCGCTTCTGATGATGAAGGTCAAAAGCTATATCGCCAAAGAGTTCACCGAAGGACACGTGAGTGTTTTTGATATTGACTCCTCGCTTGAAAGCTTTTCCCTCGCCCTGAAGGAACGGCTCGTTCCCGATTTTGCCGAATACGGTATTGCGCTGGAAGAATTCTTCGTGACCACCGTGATGCGCCCCGAAGGGGAACGGCAGTATGAGACCTTCAAGGCGCTGTATTTCAGACAGTATGCCGATGTTGCCGAAGCGAAGCTGCAGAAGGAGCTTCGTGTGATCACTGCCGAAGCCGATGCCGAACGCTTATTGATCGATTCCCGTGCGCAGGCTGAAAAACGCCGTGTCGAGGGCTATACCTATCAGATCGAGCGAGGCTATGATGTCGCCGAAAAAATGGCAGCCAACGACGGCGCGGGGCAGTTCACCTCTATGGGAGTCGGACTTGGCACGATGGCGGCGGTTGGCTCGGTTGTCGGCGGTGTGGTAGGGGATGCCATCGGCGGTGTGAATCACGTGTCTGAGGGGTCATTCTGCGAAAACTGCGGCACAAAGCTTGCGGCGGGCGCATCCTTCTGCGAGGAATGCGGCAGTGCGGTTTCACAGTTTGGTACGTGTAAGGGATGCGGCTTTTGCTTTACGCACAGCGGCAAATTCTGCCCGAAGTGCGGCACAAAACGAAAAGAGGAGTAAGAAATGAGATCCATCAAGCATAAGAAGTTATTTTACCGGTTTCTCCTCTGTTGGGGAATTGCCGTGGCGGCGTTCAATCTGATCGCTTTTATCATACCGAAAGAGGTCTATGAAATGTCTTCTTTCTGGATTGGCTATGGCTTTTCGATGCTTTCGTTTGTTCTTTTGTTGGTATCCGTCTGTTTTGTGCAGCGTTTTGAGGGTGCGACAAGGCTGTTTTATCGCCTGCCGATGGTCACGATCAGCTACACAGCCCTCCTTTGTGAGCTTCTTGCGGGTGCTGTGGTTATGCTTACGCCGATCCCCGACTTTATTGCCGCGATCGTCTGTACGCTGATATGGGTGCTGTATGCCATAGCGGCAATCAAGGTAAGCCCTGCGGCTGATGCGGCAGAACAGATCGATCAGGCGCTTTCGGAGAAGACCGCTCTGATGAAATCGCTTGTTGCCGATGCCGAGGTGCTTCTCGCGTCGGTCAAGGGGAGCGAGCTTTTTGAAACGGTCAAGCCCGTATATGAAGCACTCTACTACAGCGATCCCGTCTCGTCCGATGGGCTGAAAGCGTATAACGCCCATCTGCTTGGGCAGTTTCAGGCGTTTGCCGATGCCGTAAGACAGGGAGATCACGAGCTTGCGCGTGCGGCTTCCTGTGGGGTTCTCGATGCACTGGCAGAGAGAAACCGTATGTGTCGGCAGTTGAAATAATCAAAAAAGTCTCGTGGAAGAGCGCGGTGCTTTCCACGAGACTTTTTTTATGAAAGGGTTTCGCTTTTTTTGAAATAGCGTTTGATGATCAGGATCACGGCGATGCCGCAAATGGGGAAGAGGGCTGTGACGAGCATCCCGATCTTCATTCCGATCTCCTCAGGGGTGAGGGAAAGGGATGTTGCTATCGATGCCGCAAAATCGCTGATCGAAACGGTATCGACGATGATACCCATCAGCTGAGGCGCGACCGAGGCGCCGAAGTCGCCGCCTGCCGCCATCAGGGCGTATGCGGCAACCCCGAGCGAGGGCATTTTTTCTTCCATTAGAATGAGCATACCCGGCCAGAGCATCGAGGTCGTGACCCCCGTCAGTGCGCAGGCGATCAGTCCGATGAGATGGTTGGGCGCAAGGGCGGCGGTCAGATAGCAGACAACCGCGCCGATCATACTGACAAGAATGACCGTTTCGATCTTTTTGCCGTATTTTGCGTATACGGTTCGCACCGTACTGAGAAGCAAAGCGAAGAGTGCAAGACCGAAGATATCGCCCCACACCTTCGAAATGCCGAGCGCGTTTTCAGCAAAGCCCGAGATCCAGTTGGTCATCGTATTTTCCGAGGCAGAGCCCAAGAAAATGCAAAGAACACAGAGCATAAGCCCGATTTTTTGTTTTTTCGAGCTGCCCTTGCC
>JAFTKF010000063.1 GCA_017453405.1 Clostridia bacterium | reverse complement strand
GTGGTGACCCCACATCTGTTGAATTCTGCCACAGCATCGGTCTTGACTATGTATCCTGCTCGCCCTTCCGTGTTCCGATCGCAAGACTCGCAGCAGCTCAGGCAGCTATTAAGGATATCCAGTAATTCCACAATTTCAAAATAGGATTTGCATTTGCAGATCCTCTTTTTTTATATTTTTTTAAAAAACAGTAGCATTTTTTCAAAATCCGTGTTATACTGAAAAAAAGAACAGAAAGGAAATGCTTATGAAACAAAATCTGATCTATATTTTCGCCGACCAGTTGCGCTATCAGAGTGTCGGATATAACAACGATGTCAGGGCAAGAACGCCAAACATTGATGCATTTGCCGCAAAAAGCACGATAATGGACAATGCCGTATCGGGGCATCCTGTCTGCGCACCTTACCGTGCATCTCTTCTGACCGGTAAATACACAACTTCCACCGGAATGGTTATCAATGAGATTCGTATCAGTCAGAATCACCGTACCTTTCCGAATGTTTTGTCTGAAGCGGGATACGAAACCTGCTATATCGGAAAATGGCATCTTTGGGCGAATGTATGGGGTGATCATTTCAACCCTGATAATTCCTACATACCCGAAGGAGAACGACTCGGATTCAATGATTTCTTTGCAGGGTTTAATTTCCATCATGATTATTATTCTCCTCTTGCTTATTATCACCTGAATTCCAAGGATAAGATCTATTATGACGGATATGAACCCGATTGCCAAACCGATATGGCAATTGACCACCTGACACGCTTGTCACAAAAAGATAAGCCGTTTGCTTTGTTCTTATCGCTCGGAACGCCACACGACCCCTGGATCAAGGAAAACGTTCCCGAAAAATATTATGAAATGTTTTGTCATATGCCCTTCCCGAATCCCGAAAACTATCTGCCCGAAAATGATCCCTATGCGGATGATTGGGCTAAGCTTTCGCCAAAAGAACGAGAAGAGCTTGAAAGCTGGCGACAGGTGTATTATGCTATGGTTGCCAATCTTGACGACAATGTTGGACGGCTGACGGAAGCCATTGAAAAGCTGGGACTGTTTGAAAATTCCATTGTCATTTTCACATCCGATCACGGAGAGCTTTTCGGTGCTCACGGCAGACGAGCCAAAAACATTTTCTATGATGAAGCGGTACGCGTTCCCTATCTGATTCGCGGAAAGCAATTTACGCCTCGTGTTTCCGATGTTAATTTCAACACAGTAGATATTATGCCAACACTGCTTTCTTATCTCGGCTTGCCCATTCCGGACGGCGTAGAGGGTCTTGATAAAAAAGATGAGATCGACGGTCTTAAGGAATCTGACGAAGGCTCGCTTATGATGGGTACCGGTCCCACCGCAACCTACGGTGACGGACACGAGTGGCGTGCATACCGAACCAAGGAATATACCTACGCAATCTTCAAAAAAGGTGAAAAAGAATATCTTTTCAATAATCGCACAGATCCGTATCAGATGAATAACCTTGTCAACGATCCTGCCTTTAGTGCCCTCAAAGAGCGTCTTCGTACGGAAATGTTCGCTAAAATGGAGAAAAATCACGATATGTTCAGAAGTAACTCTTATTATCGTGACCATTGGATCGAAAACCGGATTATCAAGGATGTTCTGATTCCTTGATTTTGACTTGTTTTTAACGTAATTGACTTATTTTATTAAAATAAAACAAAAAAATGCATCTCTACTCTTGATTTTTTTAGCAATCTATGCTATAATGTTTTCGTCATAATTTAATGTGCAAAATTGCACAAATTTCATAAGGAGGATATTATGAAAAAAATTCTCGCTGTCCTGATGGCAGCCGCTCTCCTTGTTTCGGCGCTTGCATTGGTTGCTTGCGGTGATGACCCCGAAATCACCACATCCAAGGCTCCCGAAACCACGACTGCTCCCACCACGACTAAGAAAGACGAAACCCCTACAACACCCGAAGTTGAAAACACAACGACAAAGGCTCCCGAAACCACCGTTCCCGAAACGACTGAGGAACCCGTTGCACCTGTACAGCCTACTCTCCGTGACCCCGCTAAGGTTTATCATGTTGAGAGCACTTCTTACAAGACTTCGAACCGCAATGAAGACTATGATTTCATCTTCATTGATCAGGCAGGTTCCAATGCCAACGAACGTTTTGCGGACGGCACAGGCTTTGTTCTCTATCAGATTCCGCTTACCGGTATGATCGAGCCCACCGTTACCATTACCATCCGTCAGCAATATTATGTTGCAATTCTTCCCGACCTTGACGCTACCGAAGATGAGTACATCAAGATCGCAAGCTTTGCCGATATCAAGGATCAGTTCCCGCCCGAATCCTTTAACGACCAGGACGCCTATGTAGCCGGTACAAATATCATTGATATCACCATTAATCCTTACGAACACGAGATGTATGAATATCTCTATCTTTACATTGGTAACTCCAATCCTTCGACCGGTTGGGGCGGCACAATTATGAAGCTTACCATCAACCAGTATGTTGAAGGTGAAGCTGAAGAAACGAGCGGTATTAATATTGAACCCGGTACGCCGAACTACAAGACCGATACGATGACTCAGATCGAAGAAGTCATTTTGACAACTGCTGATGATGCTGATGAAGAATATATTTACATCAATACCGCATCCGCTACCGATACCAGACGTTACTGCGACGGCAATGCATATCTTATCTATACCTTTAACCTCAGAGATATGTATGAGCCCACCTTTGATCTCTATTTAGCTCAGAACTATAAGATCGAAGTATCTCCCGACGGTCAGACCTGGACCGAGATTGCAAACTTTGCCACCAGCGAAGAATATCAGCGTATGTATGAAGACTTCACTGCTAATGGCGCCGATTCCGATTATAATTTCGTATCGTCCGGCGACCTTGAATCGGGTAATAACTTTACTCACCTCGTCATTGATCCTTATACGCACGACATTACCGGTCAGCTCTTTATTAAGATCTCCGACTGCTTCCCCTCTGCCGGTTGGGGCGGTGCTGTTGAAAACATCACCATCAGACAGTGGGTTGAACCTGCTAACTAAGATTAGCCAAATAAAAAAAACTGCCTTAAGGCAGTTTTTTTTATTTGGCTAATCTTAGTTAGCAGGT
>JAFTKF010000062.1 GCA_017453405.1 Clostridia bacterium | reverse complement strand
TCCGCACGGTAGCTCAAATTCTTTCACTGATACTTGCTCTGTGTTTGTGGGGCGGCTTTGGCACGTCTTTGGGAGAACGCGGTGTGATGTGGAATCCGTTGGCAAGCGGAGAAGCGATGGCATTCTCACGCGACCGCTATCTTTTGCCCGGTGGGATGCCGTTTGGCATTCAAATGGAGACCGACGGGGTCGTGGTAGTCGGATTTGCCAAAACGCAAAGCGGTGCTCCCTCGCCTGCGCAGAGTGCGGGGATCGTACCGGGGGATGTCATCAAAAAGCTCAACGGCAAGACGCTTGCCAATGCACGCGAGCTGATCGCATTGATCGAGGCATCCGACGGGCGCGAGCTGAACCTGACGCTGGAGCGCGGCGGCAAAACCCTGATAAAAACCCTGATTGCCAAGCGCGATGCCGAGGGGTGTTACCGCGCGGGGCTGAAGGTACGTGACACAACGGCGGGGATCGGCACGGTCACTGCCATTGATCCCGAAACGATGACCTTTGTCGGACTCGGGCACGGGATCTGTGACAGCGATACCGGTATCCTGTTGCCCTTGAAGTGTGGGACGGTTTTTGATGTTTCGGTATCGTCGATCCGCAAGGGCGTGCAGGGGGCGCCGGGGGAGATCAAGGGGTATTTTTCCTCTGACGAATGCGGTACCCTGCTCCAAAATGCCGCCTTTGGTGTCAGCGGAAAATTCACGGGCAAGTGTTTTGATCATAGTAAGCCGATGGCGGTTGCTTCGCGCGACGAAGTAACGCTTGGGAAAGCCACGGTTCTTTGTACGCTGGGCGATAATGTCCGCCGTGAGTATGAGATCTCTCTTGTGAAGATGACCAATCCCAAGGGAGATGAGAAAAATTTTATTGTTGAAGTGACCGATCCCGCGCTTCTTGCCGAAACCGGTGGGATCGTGCAGGGTATGTCGGGCTCGCCCATTATTCAGAACGGCAAGCTGATCGGCGCGATCACACACGTGATGGTGGGCGACCCGACACGCGGATACGGCATTTTTATTGAAAATATGCTGCACACCGCACAAATGCCGATGGCAAAGGCATCGTAAAACGGGAATATAGAAAAATGTTGTCCCTATTTTACACACTCCACAAGTGAGTGATGATAGGGACAACATTTCTATAATAGATTTTTGCAACCTTTTGCATTTTTATTCTTTTGCATTCTTTTGGCTTTTGAATTTCTACAATAAAAACGCTGCCCCTGACTTGCACACTTGGCAAAGCGTGCGGTGTCAGGGACAGCGTTTTTATACCGTAAGCGTTTGAGGTATAATGCCTGCACAAACGCGGGAAGCTGCGGCAATTTTATTCGCCCATCAGATAGTTGCGGATATTGGCAACCGTTTCGCGGTAGATCTCGTTATTGGTGGTGCTGTAGAAGCGGTGGTAGACGGTTTCGATCTTTTCAACCATATCGAGACTTTGGAATTTGCGGATCATCGCACCGAAAAAGCTGCTTGCGGCATCGAATTCGGATTTGGTCATCTGATCGATGAAGGCAAGCGAGATCTCATAGTCGGTCAGAAGCGCGGGTGCGAAATGAAGCACCGCCCACTGCGCGACATTGACATTTTCGTTTCCTGCATTCAGGTGGTACTGCATCGAAAGCGCTTTCAGGGTCTCAACGGTTACGTTCGGGTTCATAAAACTTCCTCACTTTTTATATAAATTTATGTAATGTTTCAGGACCGAACCGGTCACAAGCCGCAACGGGATCATTCTTGCAACAGGCGTGTGACGGTTTCTTTACAGTTCAAAAGCTCCGAATCGTCAGGATCGATGGATAGGGCGTAGGCGATTTTACCGAGCAGGGATTCCAGATAGTGCTTGGGGGTATCGTGAATGCCGCAGTGTGCCAGATGCTCGCTGACACCGTAGGTCTTGCAGTAGTAAAGTGCTTGCCTGAGAGAGCGGCGCGCACTGCGTGAGAGCGACAGCTTTTCGTTGACGACGATGCCGGTTACAACCTGCCGCTTAGAAGAGGGAACGACAGCAGTCTTTTTGCGGTTCAACAGAAAACCGCGTGCGTTAAGCTCTTGCTGTACGGTTTTTATGATCTCTTTTTCGTCGAAATCGCCCGAAAAGGTCATATCGTCGCAGTATCGGGTATAGGCGATGCCGCGTGAGAGGCAGAAATCACCGATCGTTTCGTCAAAATCATACAGGATGATGTTGGTGATGACGGGAGAAGTGGGTGCCCCTTGCGGAAGAACATCGCGGTAGTAACAGAGCATCGAAAGAAGAATGCGTAGCTTTTCCGAAAAAACAGTCTCGGGGAAAACACGGTCCTTGACGGTGTTGTAGAGAACGCTGTCGAAAAAGTGCAGAATATACAGCTTCAGAAGCTTCTTTTTCCCAACGTGGGGCATCGCGTTCCGCTTGACACTTGCCGCAGGCTTATAGGCTTTGGCATACTGCGAAACCGGATGGTAGGCAAGAAGCTTTTCGGCAATGGCACGCTGGATCTTTTTGAGAATCTCGTCGGGAACGGACAGCGTGCGTGTACCGCCGCTTTTTTTGGGCAACGTGACCTTGTGATAATGGCGGTCGATACTGTTACTGACAGCGTACAGTGTTTTGGCGGAAAATCCAAGATCACGTTCCAAAGTAGAGAGCTCGCGGTATACGATCATAGTGGACTCCTTCGAACAATACAGATTTGTATGAGGAAATGCGCGGGCGTATATCCGTGCGCCGAAGGCGCACAAAGCGCCAGCGTTTACGCCAAGCATTTCATCTGAGCCTTGCGAATACGGAAGGGTAGGGGTGTCAGACGGCGACTCGCCGCCCGTTTCGACAGAATCGAAATACACTATTGTTCATTTGCAGTATAGCACAACCGCGAAAGATTGTCAATAGCTTTTTGGTGGGAGTGTTGACAAGAGAAATACGGCGTGCTATAATAAAAAAACCAAATTCAAGAATTTTGTGAGGTAGCGTTATGCCGCGTTTCTTTTTTGATAAAACGATGCTTTGTGATCATACCGTGACACTGACGGGGGAGGATGCGGCGCATATTGCCACCTCGCTTCGTATGGCGATCGGGGAAGATGTGGTGCTGTGTGACGGCGAGGGATTCGATTATCTCGGCAAGCTTTCTGCGGTATCCCGTGAGGCGGTCACGGTTACGGTTGAGGAAATACTGCCTTCCCGCAGTGAGCCGCCGTTTCGCATCAGGGTCTATCAATGTCTGCCCAAAGGGGACAAGCTGGAAACAGTGATCCAGAAATCGGTGGAGTGCGGTGCTGTCGAGATCATTCCGGTGCAATCCCTTCGCTGTATTGTCAAATGGAAGGGCGAGGATGCGAGAAAAAAGCTCTCTCGATACAATCGCATCGCGGAAGAAGCCGCCAAGCAGTCGGGCAGAGGCATCATTCCCTGTGTGAAAGAGCCTATGAGCATCAAGGATGCGATTCGGGCAATGACCGAGGATGCGCTTTCGTTTCTTTGCTATGAAAATGAGGACGGCAAGACCCTTTCGATGCTTCTTCGCTCGCAGGAGAAGCCGCGATCCGTATCCTTTCTGGTAGGACCTGAAGGGGGACTTGCCCCCGAAGAGGTGGCATTTGCCGCGGAAAATGGGGTTCTTCCGATCTCGCTTGGTGCGAGAATTCTTCGTACCGAGACAGCGTCGCCCGTTGTTTTGGCGATTTTGTCTGCTTTTTATGAGCTTTGATTGAGCAAAATGACAGTCTTTTTGGGCACTATTTCATAATTCGCCGAAAAATAAACAAAAAAAAGTAAATATTTTATGAATATTTCTAAAAACACTATTGAAATTGAACAAAAAAAGTTGTATAATACTGTCACAATAGAACAAAGACGAGAGTTATATAGAGGCTCATAAAGGAAAGGATAGGACATTCATATGTCAAACAGACTGTTTCAAGGCGTCATTTATCAATTGAAGGATGCGGTGGACCGTGTGATCGGTGTGATCGATGATACGGGTATTGTCATTTCGTGCAGCGAGCTCAGCCGGATTGGTGAAGCGCGTCAGGGCGTGAGAGAGGAACTGACCTATGCATCGGATGTTGTGATCATTGGCGGCTATACCTACCGTGCGCTCAATACTGCGACCAAAAGCGAATATGTGGTTTTCGTGGAAGGCGAGGATAAGCAGGCAGACCGTATTTCGCTGATTTTGTCGATCTCGCTGATGAATATTAAAAATCTTTACGACGACAAGCACGACAAAAGCTCGTTTATCAAAAACATCATTCTTGACAACATTCTTCCGAGCGATATTTATGCCAAGAGTAAGGAGCTGCATTTTGCCAACGATGTCAGCCGTATTGTATTTCTGATCAAATTCAATGGCAGAAATGACATTATTCCCTATGATGTGATGCAGAATATGTTTCCCGGAAAGAATAAGGACTATGTGATCAATGTCGGCGAGCACGATTCGGTTCTCGTGAAGGAGATCCGTCCCAATTACGATCTTCGTGAGATCGAAGAGATCGCACGCGGCATTGCCGACACCATTTCCTCGGAATTTTATACCAAGGTTTCGATCGGTATCGG
>JAFTKF010000061.1 GCA_017453405.1 Clostridia bacterium | reverse complement strand
GCTTGCCGCTCGGGGGATCAAAGGACGCGCCGCCCACGATACCGCAGGCAAAACCGCCGCCGCCCTTCATCGTGATCTTACCCATATTATAGCAGTAATCGATCTTCAAGGTCGATTCCTTATGCTCGTGATATTCACCCACGATACCGCCACAGCGCCAGTCGGTCGCCGTGATCGCACCGAAGTTGACAGAGCCGGTGACAGTCAGACTGCCGCTTCTGCCCCCGTTTACATTGGCAACAACGGTATAAAAACCGCCCGCACTGGAGTTCTGCGCCGTTACCGTCGCATAGTTATAGGAATTTTTAATGGTCACATTCGACGAGCTGTCGTTCGACAGAGCAAAATATCCTGCCGCGGGATTACCGCTGATCATACCGTAAACCGCACAGTTTTCTACCGTCACATTGCCCGACTGAATATACGACGAAATACCCGAGGTCTTGCCGTCGCCCTTTACACTAGCATATACCGTCACGCCGCTGAGCTTCGCGCCGCCCTTCATTGTGCCCGCGATCGCCGCAACCGAATACCCGGCACCGGTCGAAGTCACCGAGATCGGCGCTTCTTCACTGCCGATGACGATGTTTTTCAGTGTACCCGCAAACCAGTTGGCAAAAATACCGGCATCCGCATTGGTGGCGTTGATGGTAATACCGGTCAACGCATGACCGTTACCGTCAAGAACACCCTTGAATTCCTTCGTATACAGATTCTTGGTATACTCGCCTCCCGAAAAATCGAGGTCATTGGCAAGATAATACACACCCGAAGGATCCATCGCAATAAATTCTTCTACCGTTGTAATCGGCGTACCTGCGGGCGCATCGGAAGCAATGATCCCATATGCCGACATCGTACAAGCCATCAAAGTCAAACTCAACATAATTGCAATCACTTTCTTCATCGTAATACCGCCTTCCATCAGTTGACAGAAAGGTGAAGACGGACTGTACCCTCTACCGTGGTATCAAAGGTTGCCGTGGTAGCCGTGTCCGTACCGCGAGTAATGACAATATCAAAGGTCATATTGCCAACCTTGAAGCCCGAAACCGTCGCTTCATTCACGCCTTCGGGAAGATAGGGCTTGAAGGTCACGCTCTTTTCACCGATCTCAGCACCGAGAAGCTCATAATACACCAGCGAAACATAACCGGTCGCACTCCATGTCTGATGTGCGCAAGAGCCCCAAAGACCGAAATTATTGGGTCCGAATTCCTGAATGCCGCCGTAAACCGCACCGGTATCGGGATGATAGATCTCATAGAACTGACCGTCGCGAACAGCCTTTTCTGCCATCAGGAACATTTCATATTCATAGCCGTAGCGATATCCGTTCTGCGAGCAAGCACGTGCCCAGAAAGCCTGACCGTGCGGCCAGATGACACCCGCGTGTCTGCCGTAGCCGCCAAGCGCAAGATATCTGTCAAAGCAGGGCCATACAATGGCAATACCGTTTTCGGTCACCTGCGTATTCTGCAGAACAAGCGCCGTCTGTCTTTCATCGGCAATGCCGAAAAGAAGCACAAAGCCAAGACCGATCGCTTCCTGATAGTCGCATTCATAAGCAAGATAATCGTAAGTACCCTTTTCTTCGTTCCAGAATGCCTTGTTGATCGCAGCCTTCATCGCTTCCGCCTTCTGCAGAGGAACGGTGGTATCCTTACCCAGCATCGCGTTAAGCTTGGCTTGGATCACGTAAGCCTCGTAATAACAGCAGTTAGTGGAAAGCGCCTTCATCGGAAGACCTTCGCCGATGGGGATGATCTTGTCTGCGTTGGCAGGATTATCCTTGAAGCCGCCGACACCGGGATTGGGCGCGTCTACCGCGTAATGATCGGGGTAGCCCGCAATGCCGTCGCCGTAAACCGCAGGACCGCGGAAAAGACCGTCCTTGGCATCATATTCCTCGCGTTCAAAACGCTTCAGAGAATTGGTAATGGCATTCTGCGCAATCGCCGCAAATTCCATATCGTGTGTGACATTGATCAGCTGATAGGCACCGATCGACCAGATAATGGCATCCCAATACTGTCCGTCGATCTGATACTGACTGCCGGTTCTTTTCAGAACCGAAAGCAGAGTGTTCTTCGAAACCTCGGGATTCATCAACGCAAAGCCGTTCCAGACATTGATGGCGGCATCACGCGTCCAAGGGGTATCGTAATCCGCGCCTGCCATCAGACAGGGCACTTCCGATGTCAGAACACCGGCGCCGTAATTGACAATATTGCCGGTGATATCGGCAATTGCCACCTTGTACGCCTCTGTCAGAGTCTCGTTGTCGCAAGCAAAGTAAATCATATTCTTGTAATCCTTTTCGTTGTTTTCAAGCACCGTATAGCATACCGTGCAGTAAGAGCCGTTTGTGGAGGGGGTATGTGATGCGCAAACAGGCGCCGTCACGGTTGCCTCGCCCTGCGTCACGGTGGTCACAGGCTCACTGTCCGCTACCGTACTCGATGGGGTTGTGGGGTTGGTGTCGGGGTTAGGATTCGTCGGTGTCACGGTCGTGATCTCCGGGGTAGTCTCGTCATCGCCGCAAGCAACGATACACGAAAGAAGCGCCACCGAAAGAAGCAACACCAGACACACTTTGAAAAGAGATTTCATACGGTCTTTCCTTTCTGGTTTGGTTTTTGGGGTTTATTTTTTGCGGTGTGCCGAAGGAGCAACACCCATCATCCGTTTGTAAGTGCGGCAGAAATACGATGCATTCTGAAAGCCCGCAAGATAGACGACCTCGCCAACCGAATGCCCCTGCCGCAAGAATTCCCGCGCCTTGCGACAGCGAATATATAAAAGATTCTCGGTCAGGGACTGTCCCGTCACCTTCGAGATCACGTGGCAAAGATAACTGCGGCTGAAGCCAAGATGTGCCGCCAACTCCTCTCCGCTGAATTCCTCCGAATAATGCTCCTCCATATACTGAATCGCATTTTTCGTGATCCGCATCGCGTTATCTCCCATATTGGGCGCAGGCAAAGTCCCAAGTCCGCGCTCGCGGAACAGAAGCGCTATCATAAGAACGATATCCGCGCGGATACAGCTTTTATAATAGGGCTTTTTCTCTTCATATTCCCGAATGATCTTGTCAAACAGATACTTGATGTCCTCATTTGTCACAAGATGATCGTCCGAAAGCGTCACAAGCTCTATGCCGCCTGCCGATAAGATCGAATTGTCGGGAATCATACAGTAATACGCACAGTCCTTGTCAATGGCACGGAAGCAATGTGGCGATTGCGGACTGATCGCAACAAGATCACCTGCCACATAGGTGCGGACATCTTCGTCAATGCGGATTTCCACCTTGCCTTCGGTCACATAGATCCATTCCAGCGTTTCATGCCAGTGAAGCTCGTATTTCGGCTCTCGCGGGGAATGCTGTTGATGCTGATAATACACGGGGAGCTCTTTGTCGTTGTGCACGTGTCGTTCAAAAAACATAGCTTCCGACTCCTTCTTTTTATGCGTTATGTACATTTTAACATTGATTTGCCGCTTCGTCAAGACCCAAACCGCCTTACACTTGTCCTTTTTTGCTTTTTCTCTTATAAAATCGCTGTTTTTTCAGGATGGTGATGTCATTTTTTTGTTTTTTCACGTGTTTTGCCTCTTTGAAAAGCCTTCCACACACACCAACACCTGCACCCCCCTCACGGATTTTCACCTTCTGCATATATTGTAACAGGGAGACCGCACAGTATTCCGCGTCTTCCCAGCGTATACCAAAGAAAGGAACGCCTGTATGGATTACCAACGCAACGACCGTTTTCGTCCGACCTGTACGACCTGCCGCAATGTAAGACAAGGGCAAGCCGCAACGCCTCAGGCAACACGCACGGGCAAAACGCCATATTCCGCCTCTATGAATACCGTGCACGATCCCTCCATGATCGCTATGGTGTTTTCCCCCAAGCAAAGCTTTCATAAGCTGTACGAACCCGAGAAAGCCCTTTGCCGCGGCACGCTCTTTGAGGAGCTTGATAAACCCTTCCACCCGCATTGTTCAAGATGACAGAAGGAGACTACCGGTGAGTGAAGATATGAAATCCCTTCTCAACAAGATCCGCGCGCTCGATCTTGCCCTGATCGACACGGGTCTTTATCTGAACGCCTACCCCGACAAGGAGGCTGCCGCCTATTTCAAAACCGTATGCGAGGAACGTGAAGCCCTCGCCGACCACTATCAGAAGGCGTGCGCGCCCCTGACAAAATGCCACGCCTGCCCGATCGAGCAATGGACACAAACCCCGTGGCCGTGGGAATGGGAGGCTGACTGATTATGTTTATTTACGAAAAGAAATTGCAATACCCCGTTAAGATCAAAAATCCGAATCCCGCCCTTGCGAAGGTCATCATTTCTCAGCTTGGCGGTCCGCACGGCGAGATCGGCGCCGCCACGCGCTACCTCCAACAGCGCTACTCGATGCCCGACCGCCGTATCATCGGAATGTTCACCGACATCGGCACAGAAGAACTCGGGCACGTGGAAATGGTCTCTGCCATTCTCCATCAGCTCACAAGAAATCTCTCGCCCGAGGAGATCCGCCGCGCGGGACTCGACACCTATTTCGTCGATCATACAAGCGGCGTCTATCCCCAAGCCGCCTCCGGCGTCGCCTTTTCCACCGAAATGCTCTCGGTCTCAGGCGATGTCTTTGCCGACATTCACGAAAACCTTGCGGCAGAACAAAAGGCGCGCCTCTCCTATGACAACATTCTGCGCCTTGTGGACGATCCCGATGTCAAAGACCCGATCCGTTTTCTCCGCGCGCGAGAGGTCGTGCACTATCAACGCTTCGGCGACTGCCTCGCCATCGCGCAGGAGACCTTCTCCAATCCCTCGAATTTCTATCAGTACAACCCCGCGTTCGATAAAGGTTGTCAGTAACCGCAACGCTACGGCAACAAAAGCTCTGCCCGATAGCAAATGGGTTGTCCCGACGGTAAATAGCAGAAGGCACAAAAAGGGGCTGGCTCAAATGCAAAAATTTGAGTCAGCCTTACGTTAATATCGAGCAGCAAAACCGAAAGAAGAGCAAACGAAAAGAAAAAAGCCTCAAAAGAGGCAAAAATAGACACGACGAAAAGACGGGGATGAAAATCCT
>JAFTKF010000060.1 GCA_017453405.1 Clostridia bacterium | reverse complement strand
GAACCCCTTGGGGAAAGCGGCAAATGGTTCAAGAAAAGCTTTCCGACAACGCCCGCAACGGCGATCTTCTGCGATAACGATTTTAAAAACAGCGGCAAACAGTCGGTGTGGTACAATGCCCGTACCTACCGTGCCAATCTGTATAACGACGGCAAGGGACTGCGCCTGCGCGATATGATGCTGTTTGACAACCGCTACCGTGAACGCTATCTGTCCTCACGCGAGGAAAGCTCGGTTCTGAAATTCGATACCCTTCCCGTGATCGACGGCAACCGTCACAGCGGAAATGGCGTGCTTTCGGGCGCGTACCTTCTGATCAATGGCGAGCCCATCACCCAATGCCGTCTTCTTTACGGCGAAAAGGACGGTGCGCTGTCGGTAACGGTGCTGAGTGATGTCGGTACGGTCTTTGTGACCTTTGAGGAAGAGGGCATTACCGTCAAATGCCACGAACGCCGTAAGCGTGTATCCCTGCTTCTCACATACGCGGACGAAAAGACGACGGTCTATCGCGGTGTCGACGCCGACGGCATTCTGCTGATGCATAACGGCTATCGGTATCGCCTATATACGCCGATGGCAGCCCCCTCCCTTTCGGACAAGGGCATTCTGATCCCTGCCGAGAAAAACACTGTGATCCTGCAGGTAGATACCTGAGGGATTTCAGAAAGGAAACTGTATGGAAACACGTGAAAAGCTTGCAAAGGAGATCCGCTCGCACACGGTCAATATTCTGCTGTGGTCGCTTGTCGCCGCGATCTGGATCTTTCTGGGCATTATGAAGATCGTTTCTGAGGATTCGTGGCTTCTGATCGCAATGAATTTCTTGGTCGGCGCGCTCTCGGTGGTGGATGTGATCATCAACGCCGTACACCTGATCCAAAAGAAAAAGCGCCTGAAGGCGCAAAGCGATGCGGCAGATACGCAAGACGAAATATAAAAATACTCGGGATGCTTTCAGAGCGTCCCGAGCTTTTTTATTCGTGATAGACGAGATATTCGGTAAATCCGTTGTAGCGGAAGATCTGATACCCAAAACGCGAATCGGCTTTGAGGATCGCTTCCACGGAAAAGGGGGTCAGAGGGCTTTCAAACAGCGAAAGGCAGGTTTCCTTTTCTTCCTCTGCGAAGGCGTCAAGCATCGCTGAAAGGGTGTCTTCCTCGGTGATGTGGATGCTGTTTTCCCGATAGGTCAGGTGCCGGAGCATCGTATCGGGCAGTGTGTCAGCAAAATCGAGATCGTTGAAATAGCGCGAAAATGCGCCCTCGTAGGGTGTGCGATAATCGGCGATCTGCAGGAACTGATGGTATTTCGGAAGCGTTTCTTCGGTCAGAAGATAGCATTCCTCGGTGTCGCTGTAGTAGAATTTGCCGTCCGAGCCCTTCAGGGCAACAAAGGCGTGCGAGCCGTAGCCCACGCGGTTCAGATTGCCGATGGCGTTGTCGGTATATTTGTGGACAACGATGCGGTATGCCTCGATGCCCTCCATACGGAGCAGGATCAGGTACGCCTTGGCGAAGGCACAGCAGACCGAATAATTGTCAAACAGCGCCCCTTCCGCGTGAAAGGAATTGAGAGTGGCGGCAAGCGAATCGGGAAACTGCTCGCGGTCGGCGGGGTAGAGATAGTTTTCGTAGTGCTCGTCATACAGCTGGGTTTTTCCAAACCACGTGTAGATGGCAAAGGCTTTTTCTTCGATGCTCATATCGTCCGACACCACTTCACGAAGAATCTCCTTGGCACGCTCCAAGGCTTGTTCGGCAGGGGAATTCTCCACGCAGAGCGGCAGATAGCCCCATTCCAGCGCATACCAGAGTTGTTGGGTATTCCAGATGCCCGACAGCGTTTTTTCGTTCTGAAGATACGCGAAATCGTTGAAATCCGCCTCACGCGGGGTGTAGGTCTTGTCGGGGAAGAGGGTGACGACCGAGGTGTAGCGGTCGACTTTTTTGGGAGCGACGGTATTCGACTTGGTGGCAAGGGCATAGGGGATCAGGCGCAAGACGAGGTAATCGCTGTCGGTTTCGAAATACCCCGTGATGCCCACCGCCGAGCGGAGCAGTTCACAGTACCAATAGACCTCGTTGATCTCATACTGTGCGCCCTTATGCGGAAAATTGATCTTCACACGGAAGGTATCGCGCAGAAAGCTTTCGTAATCGGTCTGATAAAAGGCGTAATAATCGATAATGGCGGCGAGTGCTTCATAGTCGGAGGCTTCGGTCAGTGAGGCAGGGGGCGTCAGTGTGGCATTGCCAAAGCATTCGGTCAGCTTTTCCTGAAAGGCAAGATCCTCTTTTTGCCAGAGCGCATCGTTGGTTTCGTATTGCGAAACTTCAAGAAGGGCAGTATCGAGGATACCGAGAAGGGTCTTTGCATCCTCGGCGGCATCCATCGCGTCGGTTGCCTCTCTTACGGCAATGCGCATTGCTACCTGATCGGATTCGCGGTAGGCGGCAGGGGTATAGCTGTGCGAAAGGGCGGTGGATGCGGTCTCACCCAGCAGGTCAAAGAGTGCCTCTTCATCCTTCGAGGGGCTGTTTTTAATCAGTGTGAGAAGATAGCTTGCCGCCGCAAAGACCGTGGCTTCGGTGGTCGTCTGAGAAAGAAGCTCGTCTTCCAGCGCATCCCGGTCAAATGTCTCGGCTAAGGTATAGTCCTCAATGGCGTCGGCAATCGTTTTGAGCCATTCTTCGATCAGCGCGGCTTGCTCCTCACGAAAGCGTGCCGCGGCGGTGGGAAGCAAAAGAAGGGTGGCTTTCGTCTCTTCAAAGCGAGCAGTGAGGGTCTCTTTGTCGGTGATCGCCTCACTTGCCTGTAAAAAGGCGTTCAGCGTTTCTTCGATCAGGGCTTGCTCGGCATCGCGGTAATCCGAATAATTCAGGGTGTGCGACAAAAGTGACGCGTAGTCGGTTTTCATCGCGGCAAGCTCTTCGGCGTAATATTCGCTTGCGGTCGTCAGCTGATAGACTGCGGCTTGGAAGGTGCGAAAGACCGCTTCGGCTTCGGCTTCATCCTCGGAAAGGAAAAGCTTATCGCAGTATTCCTCGATCAGGGATGCCAAACGCGCTTGTTCGGCTTCGCGGTAGTCGCTTGGGGATACGTGATAGGTGATCTTGTCCTTCAGCTCGTCAAGAACTTTCTGAAAGCTTCTCGGCAGGGCTTCGATCAAAGCCTTGTGCTTTTTGTAGATCGCCTCCAGCTTCAGAAGGCTGTCAGCTTCGTTCAGCTCGTTGATCGCATCCTGCACTAAGATCTCATAGGTAAAGCTGTCCTCCAGCTCGTAATAGTCGGCATCCGACAGCGATCGGATGCTTTCGACAAGCTCCGTGCGCCTTTCTTCCAGCGCTTCGTCGGGGGTGTCGTAGGGGATATAGCTGACAAAGTCGCAGGAGGCAAGGGTCAGGACAAGAAAGAGAAGGGTGACAAACAGAAATAGGCGGGTCTTCATTCGGTTTCCTCTTGATATGGGGTAAAATAGGCAAAGCTGTCTTCATACGCCGACCAGACATAGCCGGTTCGGTAGGAGCTGTCGGTCGGAATAAACAGCTTGACGGTGCGTGCGCAACCGCTGAGCAGATGCTCGGACGGGGGTGCGATGCGGTTGCCGTCGGTTTCATAGAGATAGATGGCTTCAAGGGCAATACAGCCGCGGAAGGCATAGGCTTCGAGGCTCTTATAGCTTTTGCCGATGTGCACGGCGGTAAGCTCGGTGCAAAGAGACAGAGCATCGCCGGCAAGAGCGGTAACATTCTTGCCGAGATAGACCGACGGCAGAATGACCTCGGTCATACCGTAATGCTCGGGCTTGACCCCGACGACGGTATAGGTGTTGCCGTTTTCTTCATATAAGAACCAATCGGCATAGTCGATGTTAGCTTCCCCCGTGTATTGGTCGAACGGGACTGTTTCGTCGGTTACGGGCGGTGTCAGAACAACCTCTTCTTCAAGGGCAGGGGGTGCGGGGACTTCAATGGTCGATTCCAAGGGCATTCCCAATTTGTCCTTGACGGCAAGCGACAGAACTTTGGTAAAATAGATCTGCCCTGCCGAGTTCAGGTGAAAATTGGTGTCGTAAAAATAGCGTTTGTCGATGAGGGCATCTTCAAGAGAGAGAAGCAATTCGCAGTCGAGCTTTTCCGAAAGGGCTTCTTCAAATTCCGCCCGTTTGTTTTCGGAGGTGCGGATCGCGGCGATATTAGTGGGCGAAAAGCTGAAATAGACGGTAGCACCCTTGTCCTTTGCCGCGGCGATATAGTCGTTGACATAGTCGAGAAATTCGTCATTTAAGAGGGCATCGTCCAGCGTGACGGTCATATTTTCGTCATAGCCGCCGTTCATAATGTTATTGTCGCGGAATTCGATCATATCCCCGTAGTCATCAAGACTTGCGGCGGCGTAAATGCCCGAAGGCGCAAGCACCGTGCCGTTTACGGCGTGGGTGATCTTTTCAAACCCAAAGAGAAAATTGCGGTAAAAAAGGGAGATCTTGTTGTCAAGCGTCAGCCCTGAGAGCATCGGGGAAAAGCCGTTTGTCGCCTGCAGAGCGGCTTCGGGATTGAAGTACAGCGAATAGGTCTGCGGCATCAATTCGGGCGCGATTACCACGATATCGCCGCTTGAGAGGGCATCCAGCGAGGTGTCCAGCATCATTTTCGTGCCGAGGGTCGCGTACAGCCCGTAGTTGACGACCTTGTAGGTCTGAAAGAGATCCTTTTCCATCAGCCCCGAATCCAGTCCGAAGGGCAGGGACGAGCCCCCGATGAAGACGATCTTCTTGCCGTAAGCCTCGTATAAATGATCATATTTGTTTTCAAACGCGCCGAGATAGGTCTCGCGGTAGGGGTTTTTCAGACACTCGGTAATGCCGAGAAACAGCGAGAAGGGCAGGATCACGGCAAGTGCCCACAAAAGAAATTTGATAAGGTTTCGTTTCATATGTACCTGTCAGAATTGGAAATAAATAAAGGAAGAGCCGACATCGGATGCGCCGAGATAGATCCACACACCGACGGTGCAAAGGGCGAGAATGACATAAAGAAGAAAACGTTCTTTTTCGGCGGCAGGCTTGTTCTTTTCCTTCAGCTGTTCGGCAAGGGGCAAAAGACAGAGCGCGGCAACAAGATACACCGCCATGGGGAGCGAGAGCGAAAGGGTGGCAATTTCGGCTTTCAGATAGTCGAGCGAGAAGGCGTAATCGGTGAAAATGTTATGAAAGACAGTAATGGCATCCTGCGGCGTGTCGGCACGGAAGAAGACCCAAGTCAGAAGCACTAAAAGGAATGTACCGACCGTTCTCAGCCGTGTCACAAGGCGGGATGTCGGCTCTTTGCCGAGCTTTTGCCAGAATTTCGAGCGCAGGGGCAGGGTATAAATGCCGATCACCTGAAAAATGCCGTGTAACAGTCCCCAGATGATGAAATTATAGCTCGCGCCGTGCCAGAGTCCCGATACGAAGAAGACAAGCAGAATATTGAAGGCGCGGCGGACGGCGTGACAGCGCGAGCCGCCGAGGGGAAAATAGAGATAGTCCCGTAGCCAGCGCGAGAGGGAAAGATGCCAACGGTTCCAGAATTCCTTGATCGAGCGGGAGGAGTAGGGCTTTTCGAAGTTTTCGGTCAGCTCGACTGCGAAAAGCTTTGCCGAGCCTTTGGCAATGTCGCTGTAGCCCGAAAAATCGCAGAGGATCTGTACCGAGAACAGCAGTGTGGCGATCAGCGAGGAAAGACCGCCTGCCGCTTCGGGTGCTTCGTAGACGGCGTTGACAAGAAGCCCTGCGGCATCCGCAACGGCGATCTTTTTGAAAAAGCCAAGCAGCATATAGCGAAAAGCGCCCGAATAGTCAAGACGGCGGATATCGCCCTTCTTTTTTAACTGGGGCAAAAGATCGCCCGGGCGTTCGATCGGGCCTGCGACAAGCTGAGGAAAGAAAATGACGAAGAGTGCGTAGTAGCCGAAATGCTTTTCGCAGGGCTCGGTTTTCTTGTAAACATCAATGACATACGAGTCGGTCTGGAAGGTATAAAAGGAAATACCCACCGGCAAAAGGATCGAAAAATAGCCCGCTTGTCCTTTGCCGCCAAAGGCTTCAATGACATCGTATACGGCATCGTAGAGGAAGTTGAAATATTTGAAAAAGAGAAGGACCGAAAGGCAAGTGACGAGCGTTGCGGCAAGGATCAGCTTGCGCATGCGCTGATTGTCGCCCGCCTTTTCCAGAAGGATTCCGGCAAGATAGGACACGATGGTGGTGAAGAGAATGAGAAAGACAAGGCGGGGATTCCAGTACATATAAAAAAAATAGGAAGCCGCCAGAAGAACGAGATAGCGCCATTTATGCCCAATCATCCAATACAAAAGAAAGGTGATCGGCAAAAAGAGCAAAAATTCAAGGGAATTGAATAACAAAACAGCCTCTTTCTACTGCCACGGGACAGCGTTGGGAAATTACACGTTCTTTTGCGCTCTTTTTTTCGCGATCAGACGAACAAGGACGAAAATCAGCGCAAATACAAGAGAAAACGCGAGGATCTGCCACCAAAGCGCGCCCTTGATCGATACGAGAAAGGCGCAAAAGGCGGCAGCGGAGCCCGAGAACGCCCAGAGCTTTTTCAGGATCACACCGAGTACGGCGAGGATCACCAGAATGCCAAGCCAGACGAGGGGCATGATCAGCGAAAGCAGGGCATCGGCATCGCTATCGGGGGTGACGGAGGTGATCGGACGGTAATAGGAGACCGAGTTGATCGCGAGCGTGCCGTTCTTTTGCAGTAAGAGGGTGATGACCTGCGGAATGACCTCGGTATCGACAATATCACGGCGGAAGCTTCCGTCGTTTTGGTAGATCTTGTACCTGACCTCAAAGGCGATCAGCGAAGCGCCGAGATAGGCTTCATCCTCTTTTGTTTCTGCCGTGGTGATGATCATTTCATCGGAAATGCGGATGACCTCCATATCATACACCATTTGCGGGTTGACACCCGAAAATAGGGCGCGGTCACGGAAATAGACCTTGCTGTGCAGGTCATTCAGGGCGGTGTCGTTGCCCTCCTGCAGGGCTTTGAAATAGGTCAGGAAAAAGCGGTCATAGGGGCTGTCAAACAGCGTGTCGTTGTCAGGGGAGACCACCTGACTTTCAAAGCTGTAGGACAGGGTGCGGTCAAGGGCGAGATACCCCTTGTCCGTCATAATATCGTGCTCGGGGGTGGGATAAAAATTCTGGATCGGTTGGGTTTCGGGAATATAGGCTTCACTGGATGCGCTGTCTACGTTAGGGGTGAAGTCCAGCGTGTTGAGCAGT
>JAFTKF010000059.1 GCA_017453405.1 Clostridia bacterium | reverse complement strand
GAAACGGAAAGTTGTCAAAGATCACATATGGCAACTGATTTATTGTAAATTATGTCTATGTGCAACGAGCGGTGTTGGTATATCGAAAAAGAGCGAAAACACGGTGTATGAGGCACTCGTGGGCAGAATTACCCCTCAGGAAGCAGTAACAGAGACCGAATTTAAAAATCTCTGGTGCATTCCTTCGAATATCAACCTTGCAGGTGCGGAATTTGAATTTGTAGACATTGAAAACCGCGAATACCGTTTGAAGAATGTTTTACAGCCAATCAGAGAGGATTTTGATTATATTTTTGTGGATTGTCCGCCGTCGCTCGGCATTTTGACGATGAACGCGCTTGCGGCATCGGATGGCGTGATCGTACCGATGACCTGCGAATATTACGCGCTGGAAGGTCTTTCTCAGCTGATGATCTCGATCAGACAAACCAAAAAGTTTTATAATCCCGCCCTTGAAATCACGGGTATTCTGATCACGATGTACGATAAGCGTTTGAATCTGACCAAACAGGTGATGGAACAGCTTGAAAAATACTATAGTGACAAGATCTTCAAGACAAAGGTGATCCGTAACGTACGCCTCAGCGAAGCGCCCAGTCACGGACTTCCGATTTTGTATTATGATCCGCATTCAAAGGGAGCGGAATTGTATCTTGATCTTGCCAAAGAGCTGGTGAAACGAATTTAAGTGAGAAAATAAGGGGTTTTGTTGTCTGAATTTCTGAAAATAACAGAACTTCTGCAGAGTATTCAGGTTTTGAAGACAACAAACACTGTAAAGAAAGGAATATCGTATGGCTTTACCAAAAAGAGGACTCGGAAAGGGTCTTGATTCGATCTTTTCCGATAATATGGAAGAAGAAAAGACCGGGCTTACTATGCTGCGCCTTGCGGATATTGAGCCGAGAAAGGGGCAGCCCCGTAAGGTATTTGAGCCGGAAGCACTGTCTCAGCTTGCCGATTCGATTGCGGCGAACGGCGTGATTCAGCCCATCGTCGTCAGAAAATCGTCGGGCGGTTATTATGAGATCATTGCAGGTGAGCGCCGTTGGCGTGCATCCAAAATGGCAGGACTTTCGGAAGTGCCGGTTGTGATTATGGATATCGACGATCAGAAAACGGCAGAATTGTCCTTGATCGAAAATATTCAAAGAGAAGATTTAAATCCCGTTGAAGAAGCAACCGCATATAAAATTTTAATGGAAAACTTTAATCTGACGCAGGAAATGTTGGCACAGCGGGTAGGGAAGAGCCGCAGTGCGATCACCAACAGCATTCGTTTGCTTGATCTTCCTGCCGATGTTTTGAAGCGCCTCAGCGATGGCGACCTTTCGGCAGGACACGCCAGAGCCTTGCTCGGCTTGATTGTCAAGAGCGAGATCTCGTCGGTTGCCGATATCGTCATTGCCAA
Source organism: Clostridia bacterium (assembly GCA_017453405.1). GTDB lineage: Bacteria > Bacillota > Clostridia > Oscillospirales > CAG-272 > RGIG1993. The sequence goes on along the minus strand of JAFTKF010000059.1, from coordinate 33,726 downwards.
AGGACTTTCGGTACGTGCTACAGAGGATCTTGTCAGAAAACTGAATGCCGAGGCAACCTCTCCCAAGGTGGAAATCGAAACCGAAGAAGAAAATTCGGATGTGAATTACCTTGCGGAGCTTGAAAAAGCGCTCCGTAAGAAATTCGGCAGAAAGGTAAAGATCTTCCATGGTAAGAAGTCCAAGCGCATTGAGCTGGAATTCACCGATGACCGCGATCTGGAGGCACTCCTTGCCCAGATCGGCGGTAATGACCTTTTATAAGATAATACAATATACAAAAGAGTATCATAACGATACAAGAAAGAGGAAAACAGATGTTAGATATCAAATATATCAAAGAAAATCCCGATGAAGTGATTGCGAGACTGAAGAAAAAAGGCAAGGATGCCGAAGAGGAGATCCGCCGCATTGTCGAGCTGGATAGCGCCCGTCGTGCTTTGATTGCCGAAACCGAAAGCCTGAAGGCTGAACAGAACCGCGAATCCAAGCTGGTACCGCAGTATAAAAAAGAAGGCAGAGATATGAAGGCAATCTTTGCCAAAATGAAGGAAATGGGCGAAACGGTCAAGGCGAATGACGAGAAGCTGAAGGGTATTGAGACCGAGCTGACTTCGCTGATGCTCGGCATCCCCAATCTTCCCGATGAAGATCTTCTCGCAGGCGGCAAAGAGAACAATCAGCCCCTTCGCTATTTCGGTGAGCCTCACACCTTCGATTTTGAACCCAAGAACCACGTGGATCTCTGCACCGATCTCGGACTGATCGACTATAAGCGCGGCACAAAGCTGTCGGGCAGTGGCTTCTGGATCTACCGTGGTATGGGCGCACGTCTGGAATGGGCGCTTCTCAACTACTTTGTGGATACCCATCTCGGCAATGGCTATGAATTGGTGCTCGTTCCGCATATGCTTGGTTACGAATGTGGCTTGACGGCAGGTCAGTTCCCGAAATTCCGTGATGAGGTGTATTGGCTGGAGACTGCAGAAGACGAACGCCGTCGCTTTATGCTTCCCACAGCGGAAACCGCACTGGTATCGCTTCACCGCGATGAGATCCTGACCGAAGAGGATCTGCCGAGAAAGTATATCTCCTATACGCCTTGCTTCAGACGCGAGGCAGGCAGCTATCGCGCCGACGAACGCGGTATGGTCAGAGGACACCAGTTCAACAAGGTCGAAATGGTGCAGTACACCCTGCCTGAAAAGAGCGATGAAGCCTTTGAAGAGCTTGTCAGCCACGCAGAAAACCTTGTCAAGGGTCTGGGCTTCCATTTCCGCACCGTTAAGCTTGCGGCAGAGGACTGCTCGGCATCGATGGCAAGAACCTACGATATCGAGATCCAGATTCCCTCGATGCAGGGTTATAAAGAGGTTTCCTCGGTATCCAACGCACGTGACTATCAGGCACGCCGCGGTATGATGCGTGTGAAGCGTGCGGACGGCAGAATGGAATACGTGCACACACTGAACGGCTCGGGCCTTGCCACCAGCCGTATTCTGCCCGCGCTGGTAGAACAGAATCAGAACGCCGACGGATCGGTCACCGTACCCGAAGTCCTTCGCAAGTACGTTGGCTGTGATGTGATCAAGAAAATATGAGTGTAACGCCTATTCTCCTTGAAATTCAAATGATCGCGATCCCCACGCTCGTCTGGGCGCTGTATGTGGGGATCGTGATCGGAATCCTTTCGATGTATTACAACAAGTCCTATCTCGGCTCGGCGATCCGTTCGATCCTCGAGCACAAGGCGATCGACGCCGAAAACGCGATGACTGCCGAGGCGCTTGGCTTTCACAAAAAGCCCTTGATCCTGCACGCGATCGAAAACGGAATTTTGTCGAAATATGTCAAACCCATTGAAAAAGACGGTGTGATGCACTACTACGTGACAGAAGAAGACCGCATTCGCGTGGAGCTTCGGTATTCGGCAAAGGGAACGGATCTGTATGTGGTGATCGTCTCGCTGATCCTCTTTTTCATCGTGGCATTGGTGGCATCGCGCTATCTTCCCGATATCATAGCGGCGGCGGGTGATCTCGCCTCGTGAAAAAAGCGTATTTTTTCGTATCCTCCGCACTTGCCGCGACGGTACTGCTCCTTATTACGGTGATCCTCTTTCTGTTAGCCGGACAACGCTTTTCGACAAAGACGATCGAGGGCTATGGCAGGATCAGCTACTACGGCACAAAAAACGAGGGCACAGTCTACCTGAAGGGAACAACAGCAGAGTACAGCAAAGATGAGTCGGCGCTTTACTTCGAAAACGGCGATGTGTATATTGGCGCCATCAGCGACTATCTTCCCAACGGCAAAGGATTGCTTACCTATCCAAACGGCGATTGCTATGAGGGAGACTTCAAAAACGGCGTGTTTGAAGGGGAGGGCGTTTATACCTTTTCTTCGGGCGATCGGTATGAAGGCAGCTTCAAGGACGGAGCGTTTTCGGGAAAAGGGCGCTTAACGCTCTCACAAAGCGGTGAGCCGCAGGTGATCGAAGGGTATTTTTCGGCGTGGAATTATCAAGGCGCTATCTCATATTATACCAAAGACGGGACATACTATGAAGGCGGTTACAACAACGGATTGCCAAACGGTGAGGGAGAAGCTCGCTTTTCCGACGGCTCGGTCTACAAGGGAAGCTTTGTCGACGGACATTTTGAAGGAATGGGGCAATATACCTTCTCGGACGGTAGCGTGTACACGGGGCAGTTTGAGAACGGAAAGCCCCACGGCTACGGTCGGTATACCTACTTCGAAAACGGCGTCGAAAAAAGCATTTCGGGGCAGTTTTATCTCGGATCGTATGTGAGCGAATCTGAATCCTGACCGCAGAAACGGTGGGGTCTCGCTTGTTAGAAAAAGATGAGGGGCGCGTATTCCAGACGCCCGACGAACCAATGCCCGCAGTGCTGTTTGTGACGAACAGTATGAACGCGGGCGGTGCGGAAACGCACATTCTGGCACTTGCCTCCGCCTTGATGCAAGAGGGCTGTTTTGTCGCAGTGGCATCAAGCGGCGGTATCTTTGTCAACGAATTAAAAAAACGCGGCATTTTGCATATTGAGGCACCCCTCAATTCCAGAATGCCGCATCATATCCTGAAGTCCGCGTGGATCTTGCGGCGTGCGGTGGCACGGTACGGGTTTGATATTCTGCACGCACACGCGCGGCTGGCGGCACTTGCCTGCCGCATGGTCGTGCGGGGCGGGATCTTAGCGGCTTGTCGACCGTATGACAGCAAGAAAAATGATGCGGTGCGCTTTGTGACGACGGCACATCTTGATTTTCGCGTAACACCGCTGACACGCCGCTTTGGCTATTGGGGAGAACGTATCCTTGCGGTCAGCGAGGATCTGAGAGAGTATCTGATCCGTGAATACGGGCTACCTTATGATACCGTGGACCTGACTGTCAACGGTATCGACACCGACCGTTTTTATAAAAAGCAACTACCGGTTGCTATCGAGCGGCGTGAGGATAAGCCACTGGAGATCGTTCACGTCAGCCGCATCGATAAGGATCGGGCAATGACCGCCTTTCTTTTGGTTGGGCTGATGCCTACACTTCTGAAGGAGCACCGCGTGCATCTGACGATCGTGGGCGGCGGTGAGCTGTTTTTGAAGCTTTCGGAGCGTGTGGAGCGTGTTTGCCGTGTGTTTGGGGACTGCATTACCCTGACGGGGGAAAAAGAGGATGTTCTTCCGTATCTCAGGCGCGCGGATCTTGCCGTCGGGGTATCCCGTGCGGCACTGGAGGCAATGGCTTGCAGTCTGCCGACCGTGCTGTCGGGCAATGACGGCTATCTCGGTATCTTTACCAGAGCGCAACTGGAGGTTGCGTCGAGAAGCAATTTCTGCTGTCGGGGCGAGGAAAAGCCCACCGAAAAACGCCTGCTTGCGGATCTTCAAACACTGCTTTCGGCAGATCACAGCTTGCGTGATGCGCTCGGAAAAGAGGCGCGTGAGGTGGTGGAAGAAGAGTATTCGCTCACGCGCGTGACAAAGGAATATCTCGATTTCTACAAAACGCTTTTGCCATATCGGCGGAAGCGGTATAACAAAGCCCTGATCCTTGGGTATCACGGTTTTGGCAATGTCGGGGATGATGCCTTACTTTCGCATATGATCAAGGGGATTCGCAGGGATGACGCTACCTGTGGAATCACGGTTTTGTCAAGAGATGTGAAGCGTACCGAACGTGATTTTCCTGTCCGCGCGGTTTCAAGGTATTCACCGTATCAGATCCTTCGCGCACTGTTTTCCTGCGAGGTCTTATATGTGGGTGGCGGAACGCTTTTGCAAAGCGGTACTTCACACCGCTCCTTACGCTATTATCTTGGCATCATCCGTCTTGCCAAGCGGATGGGAAAAACGGTGGTGTATTGGAGCAACGGCATCGGTAAGCTGACACATCGGGAGCAACGAAAGGTTGCGAACTGTATCGGTACGCAAAGCATTCTTGCCCTGCGCGACGGTCTTTCCTTCGTCAAGGCAACAACACTCGTCAAGGAAGCCAAGGATCACCGTGCCTCCGGACACGAGGGGTCGGCATTCTGGAAGGAAAATAAGAAAACACGGTTTATTTTTGAAAGCGCGGATGGCGCGATCTTACAGTCTGCCTGCAGTCAGGCACGTGTTGCGGCGATGCTGGGAAGAGCACGGAAGCGTGCGTATTTTGTGATCGCTCCCTCGGGCACAGTTCCCAAGCGCTATCAAAAGCAGTATGAGAAAAATCTGCAAAGTGCTTCGCTTTTGCCTCTTGAAAAGGGGCTTGTGCCGATCATTCTCCTGATGCAGGAGAGCAAGGACAGAGCCGTAGCAGAGCGCCTGCAAGCGGCACTTGAGAATAAAGGCTATTCGGCATCGATCCTGACCCCCACACCAAGTGAAGCCGTCGGGATCATCAAGGGTGCGGAGTTTGTGCTGTCCTCCCGACTGCATCCCTTGGTTTTTGCGGCATCGCAGGGGATCAAGGCGATTGCTTATTCGTGGGATGACAAGACATTATCCTTTGCCCGTGGGGTATACGGGGAGGAAAGCGTTCTCAGAGTGTCTCTGAAGGAAGCACACCGCCTGACAGAAGCTATGCTGTCGATGCTGATCGTCAAGCGTTTACCGCAGGAGATTCTGCTTTTTACCCCGAATGAAGCTACTGTTTCGGCGATGAAGAAGCAGGCTGAGGAAATGCCCTCGCTTGTTCGGGAGGCACTGGTGACGACTGCGCTCACGCGAAAACGCGAAAGCGCTTTGTTTTCCAAGCGAATGAAGTTAGAGGATAAACCCTGATCGGCAAAAAGCCCTTTGCAGCGAAGCGTTGTCTGCCCAAAAGCTTTGCACCTTGGCATATCATCGATCAAATCAAGAATAGAAGCAAAAAAGGAAGGATGTTATATGAGAATTAAGGATTTGACACTTGCCCCCTCCGGTCGGCAAAAGATCGATTGGGTCAAGAGTTATACGCCTGTTCTGAATCAGATTGAGCAGGAATTTTTGAAGAATAAGCCCTTTGACGGTATGAAGATCACAATGTCGATCCATCTGGAAGCCAAAACCGCGTATCTTGCCGAGATCCTGAAGGCAGGGGGCGCAACGGTTTCGATCACGGGCTGTAATCCGCTGTCCACACAGGACGATGTCGCGGCGGCACTTGCCGAAGAGGGACTGGAGGTCAACGCCGTTCACGGCGCAACGGCAGAAGAATATGAAGCCGACCTGATCGCGGCACTTTCGCAGTCTCCCGATCTGATTATTGATGACGGCGGCGATCTGATCTCACTGCTTCATACAAGCTGCCGTGCATACGGCAACAATCTGATCGGCGGCTGTGAAGAAACAACGACCGGTATTCATCGCCTGAAGGCACGGGAAGCGGCAGGTCTTCTGGATTATGCGATGATCGATATCAACGATGCCGACTGCAAGCATTTGTTTGATAACCGCTACGGCACGGGTCAGTCGGTATTTGATGCCATTATGCACGAAACCAATCTGATCGTGGCAGGCAAGCGCGTGGTGGTTGCGGGCTACGGCTGGTGCGGCAAGGGCGTGGCAATGCGTGCCAAGGGTCTTGGTGCGATCGTTTACGTGACCGAGATCGATCCCGTGAAGGCAATCGAAGCGGTGATGGACGGTTTTCAGGTGCTTCCGATGGCAGAGGCTGCCAAAGTCGGCGATCTGTTTGTGACGCTGACCGGCTGTAAGGATGTCATTACCAAAGACCACCTTGCCGTGATGAAGGACGGCGTTCTGCTTGCCAATGCGGGTCACTTTGATGTGGAGATCAACAAGGGCGATCTGGAATCGCTGGCTGTGGCAATTGAGCAAAGAAAGCCTTGCGTTACGGGCTATCGCACGGCGGACGGCAGATGGCTGAATCTGCTTGCCGAGGGTCGTCTTGTCAACCTCGCGGGCGGTATGGGACATCCCGCCGAGATTATGGATATGTCCTTTGCCCTGCAGGCAAAATGCCTTGCGTATCTTGCCAAAACCAAGGGTACACTCACCAAGGGCGTTTACGATGTGCCCCGTGAGATCGATGTGGAAGTTGCCGTACTGAAGGCAAAAGCTCTGAACGCAACGCTGGATGTTCTGACAGAGGAACAAAAGGCGTATCTTCTGGCAACCGAATAAGGAGGGTACTATGCCGAATATGCACTTATATACCGGTCTGACACTCGATCAGGCGACAAAGGATGAGATCAAGGCGGCATTTGCCGAAGCGATCGCATTGATTCCCGGAAAAAGCGAGCGCTGGCTGATGGTCATCATTGAGGATGGCGTTTCGATGTACCTTGCAGGCAGTGATGCCCCTGCGGCAATGGTTTCGGTAGAGCTTCTCGGCTCGGCAAGCGGCGAGATCTACGAGCGTGTGACGGCACACGTAACAAGAACCCTTCACCGATTGCTGAAGCTTCCCCCCGATCGGATCTATACGAAATACTCGGAATACCGTCACTGGGGCTGGAACGGTGAGCATTTTTGACGCGCTTTCAGCATCAATACAGTAATTTTTATAGTTTTAACCAAAAAATCCCCAAATATTTTTGGGGATTTTGTCTCTTGCACTTGTTTTCACGGTGTGATATACTATAAGTGTGAAAAATTGTGTCAAGAGAGGGCTGTACGGATGTTTGAAAAGAATGACTATGTAATGTATGCAGGCGAGGGTGTTTGTCTGATCGAAGACATTCGTGAAATCGCCTTCGACACGGTTGCAAATGGCGAGAATAAGCTGTACTATGTGCTGCTGCCGCTGAATAAAAAGGATTCGTATGTGTATGTGCCGACCGATTCGCAGGTTCTGACCGCACGGATGCGTGCCATTACGGCGAAAGAGGAGATTGAAAAGACGATCGACGCGGTCAAAGGCAAGACACTGCCGTGGATCACGGACCGTAAGCGCCGCACCGCGCTTTACCGTACTGTCAAAAGCGAAATGCGCTGTGACCGATTGCTTTTACTTTTGTGCTCACTGTATCATCAGCGGCATTTGCTGGAAAAAGAGGGCAAACGGATGGCATTTTCGGATAACGAAATGCTGTCGCAATGTGAAGCCCTGATCCGATCGGAGTTTGCCTTCTCGTTGAAGATCGCTCCCGAAGAGGTTGGCGCGTATATCCGAAGACGCCTTGAACTGGAATCGTGAATGTGAAATATAAAAATCAACCGTCAGTTGACAAAAGCGCAACTGACGGTTGATTTTTTGTGATATTCTTAGCTTATATCAGCCCATACAGGGTCTTATACTTGTTTTCCAGATAGTCGAGATAGTAATCGACCGAAAGACTCTCGCCGGTAATGTCGCGAATCCATTCGTCGGGGGTCAGAAGGGATGCCTTGCGGTAAACCTTCTCCTTCAGCCACGCGGCAATGCGCGAGAGATCGCCGCGGCGCACATCGTCATAGACCGAAAAGTCCTTTTGCATCGTGTGAAGGATCTGCGCACCGTAAGCGTTGCCGAGGGCGTAAGAGGGGAAGTAACCAAACATTCCCGTCCAGTGAACATCCTGAAGACAACCGACAGCGTCGTCCTTTACCTCGACACCGAGATATTCGCGGTATTTTTCCTGCCAAAGCGCGGGAATTTCGCTCGGTGTGATCGTACCGTTGATAAACGCCTTTTCGATCTCATATCGGATGAGAATGTGCATGGAATAGGTTAGTTCATCTGCCTCGGTGCGGATGAGGGAGGGGCGTGCGATATTGACCGCCTCATACAGCTCACGGTCGCTGACATCGTCAAAGGTATTGCCCGACAGCTCGCGCAGCTTAGGGGAGACAAAGCTGACAAAGGCTTCGCTTCTGCCGATGATATTCTCATAAAAGCGCGAGATTGTTTCGTGCATCGCGTTGGACATATGGTTGGCGCAGTGATTTTCGTATACCTCATCCGGCTCGTTCTGCATAAACATCGCGTGTCCCCCTTCGTGCAGGGTGGAGAAAATGTTCGAAATGAAATTGTCTTCATAATAATGCGTGGTCACACGCACATCGCAAGGACCGAAATTGGTGGTGAAGGGGTGTTCGGTGGTCGCAAGCACAAGGGCGCTTTCGCGCAGTCCCTGCAGGGCGAGAAGATAGCGCGAGAATTCTTCTTGCTTGCCTATGGCAACCGGACGGGTCAGGAAGTCTTCGCGGATGGGCTTGCCTTCCTTGACGATCCTTGTGACAAGCGGCACAATGCGCGCCTTCAGGGAAGCGAAAAAGGCATCGAGTACCTCTTCTGTATTGCCCTTTTCGTAATCGTCAAGCAGTGCGGTATAGTAGGTGGGGTATTTTGTCTTGCGCAGATCGATCTCTTTTCTGGTGTAATCGATCAGCGTGGTGATCGAAGGCTCGTACAGTGCGAAATCGTTGGCACGTTTGGCATTCAGCCACGCGCCGTAGGCGGCGTTGAACGCCTTGTTCATGTCAAAGGAAAAGGCGGCTGTGATATGCTGATTCTTTTCCATTCCTTCATAAAGATGCTCGACGGTTTTCTTCTGAATGTCTGTCAAGCCCTCGCTGTCGGCATAAAGCTCGCGGATCAGTCGTTCAAAGGTTTTGTGGTGGGTCAGCTTGAATACGGTCTTTGAAACGATCGCCATATCGGCGCCTGCCTGTGCCATACCCTCCTCGGGGGCAGTGCAGGATTGGTCAAAGCTCATTTTGCCGAGCGTGCGGCGAAAGGCTTCGATCTCGTCAAGCCTTTCGAAGAGCTTTTGAAGCTTTTTCTGATTTGTCATCGGTAGTCTCCTTGATCGGTATTTGGTATGTGAAAAAAGACGGATCTTGCGAGCCGTCTTTTTTGGTATCGAATTACTGCTTGACCGTGAGGGTGTCGTTCTTGTACTTGGCTTCTACCGAGCCGTTCATTGTGATGTAGGTTGTGATGTTCTTTTCGGTGAGAAGATTCAGGGTACGGGGGTCAGCGGGATTGTTTGCCGAAGCGAAAATGACGGCATACTTGGGCGAAACCGCATCGATCAGGGTCTCAACCGTATCATTGAACGCGCCGTGCTTCGGTACTTGAAGAATGTCAAACTTCTGACCGTTAAGAGCGGTGATCAGCTCGGTCACACGTGCGCCGAAAATGTCGGAGGCAATGAGAACATCAAGACCGGTGGAGTCAACAGCAACAGCCAGAGAATAGTATTCATCCTGCTCAGCGCTGGTGGTGGTGCTCTTGGCGGGGTAGAGCGTAACCTTGAGATCGCCTTCGCTAATCGTATAGGTATCGGAGATCACTTCGGGGGTCATACCTGCCTTGGTAAGAGCGGCGCGGTATTCGTCGTAAGCGTTGCCGGTCTTGGTGTAGCTGGGTTCAAGAATCTTTTTCACCGTAACACCTTCAAGAATCGTAGCGACAGAACCGTAGTGGTTCTTGTTGAACTGGCTGACGATGAGGTAGTCGATCTCAGTCACGCCTTTTTCAGCGAGATATTCAAGGATCTTTTCGCCGTCGTCCTGCTTGCCGTTGCCGTCTTCGTCTTCATCCTCACCGGTGTCAACGAGAATGGCAATATCACCCGAACGGATGAGTGTGGCATTGGCTTTGCCGCATTTGAAGAATTTGAAATTGACCTTATCGGAAACGGTGGGATCATCAGTTCCCGAAGTTCCGGGGGTGGGCGTTGTGGTAGCAGTGCCGTTATCGGCAGTTGTTGTGGCGGGCTCACCGCAAGCGGTCAGTGCGAAAAGCGAAGCGGCAACCAAAAGGAGCGCTACGAGCGAGAGGATCAGGTTCTTTTTCATATGATTTCCTTCTTCTATGTATTTTGGGGTCTTTCTGCTATCAGGTATTATACACCATCTTTTTGAACAGCGTGTTAACAATCAGTGTCTATTTTCCATTTTATTAAAGAAAAATCGCAGGATTTCAGCGAAACGGTGTAACGAATTGGTTGCCCTGTCAAAAGCTCGCAACCATTGGTTGCGCAAAGAGGTGAAAGCGACTTCGGAAAGAGGGTCTTCGCAAAAAGCGTGATGCCTTTATCCGAACGGTTGAACACCGCCGTCAGGCAGGTGGTGCGGTCAAAGCGCGAATAGGCAAGAACGCCCTCGGGCAAGTCCTCGACAAGCTCAAAATAGCCCTTTGAAAAGATGTCCTCTTCTTTTCTCAGACGATGGATCTTCTGATAAAAGGCAAGGATCTCTTGGTCTTCGCGCCCCCACGGAAAGGGGCGGCGGTTAAAGGGGTCGTGATAGCCCTGCATACCCGCTTCATCTCCGTAAAAGACGGTGGGCACACCGGGGACGGTGGCAAGAAGCAGATAGGCACTCATAAGGCGGCTTTTGGCAAGGCGGTAGCGCTCTTCTGATAGGGTAGCAGTGGCAAGCTCGTCTTCGCTTCTGCCGTTTTCGCCCTCGCCCGACAGCCGCGTGAGAATGCGCTCGGTGTCGTGCGTGCCCAAAAGATTCATATTGGTATCGGATGTCGCCTTGGGATAATGCGCGTACAGCCGCTTTAAGACCGCAAATAAGGGTGCGGCGTTTTGGGTGAGATGGTAGTCAACAATGGCGTTGCCGACAGGGTAATTCATCACAGAATCCAGCTCGTTTCCCCAGAAATAGCGGCGCAGAGCACCGTAGGCGATCTTGTTGGAGGCATCCTCCCACACCTCGCCGAGAATCAGTGCCTCGCGCGATTCCTCACGTGCGGCACGGCGGATATCGGTAATCAGTTCTTCAGACAGCTCGTCGGCAACATCCAGTCGCCACCCCGCGATCCCTTCTCGCAGATAGCGGCGGATCACCCCGTTTTCGCCCGCGATAAAGCGGCGGTAATCGGGGTGCTTCGTGTTGACCGAGGGCAGAATATCAATGCCCCACCAACAGCGATAGCGGTCGGGATAGCTTTCAAAATCGTACCAGTGATAATAGGGTGACTCTTGGGATTGATACGCACCGAGGGTGTCGAATTTGCCGTATTTGTTGAAATAGCGGCTGTCGTCTCCCGTGTGATTGAAAACGCCGTCCAAGATCACGCGGATTCCGTGGGCATTTGCCGCGCAAAGCATCGCGTCAAAGCCTTCCTTGCCCCCGAACATACTGTCAATTTCGAGATAGTCGGCAGTGTCGTATTTGTGATTGGAATAGGCGCGAAAGATGGGGGAAAGATAGAGAGCAGTTACGCCGAGCGAGGCAAGATAGGGCATTTTCTCCGCAATGCCGAAGAGCGTTCCCCCGAAAAAGGTATTGTTGGAAAAGGGCGCGCCGCGGTAGGGGGGATATTGGGGAATTCCCCGCTCCCAATCGGGGTCGAGAACGGCATCCTCGCGGCAGGGAACAGCTTGCGAGCCTTTGTAAAAGCGGTCCACGAAGATCTGATAAAGAACGCCGCCCTTGAACCAATCGGGTGTGGTAAACGCGGCATCATAGACGGTCAGCCCGATCGGCTCATATGCCTCGTCGCTTCGGGTGAGGCGATAGCGGTAGTGTCCTTCGTCATAGGACAGGCGCAAAAGCCCCTCGGCAGAGTCAAAGAGGAGGGAAGCGAAATACAGTCCGCGCAGGCGGTGCAAGGACAGTGACAGGCGGTAGGTTTCGGTTTTGTAGTCCGTACCCTGCCACACGAGGGGGAAAATCAGCGTTTGCGCGTGTGCGTCTGCCTCATACAGCTCGAGCCGTGGGGAGACTGTCCCAAGCTCACGCGAAAGGGTGAGCGTCAGTGTCAGCGTATCCTCGTTATCAAAGGCAGAGAAGAGATGGGCAAAGTCGGTATGCGCCGAGGTGATTTCCAGCGATACGTGATAATGTGAAAGTGGCATAAAGATCCTTACTGTCAAAAACCGCCAAAGGGGTCTTGGCGGTTTTGACACTCAGCGGTTATTTTTCTTTTGAATCGGTTGGATGTGCCAGATGTTGTCGGCATATTCGCGAATCGAACGGTCTGCCGAGAAGATGCCGCTTTTGGCGATGTTTGTCAGGGACATCCGATTCCATTTGTCGCGATTTTCATAATCGGCGGCAATGGTGCGGTGCGCCGCCTGATAGGCATCGAAATCGGCAAGGCACATATAGGGGTCGGCAACCGTGCCGTTTCCAAAGACGAGATAGTGATACAGCTCCTCAAAGGATACGCCGTTGAAGCCACTCTTCAGGGCGTCGACTGCCTTTTTCAGCGTGGGATTCTTGCTGTAGTAGTCAGCGGCGCGATAGCCCTGACGCCAGAGATCCTCGACCTCGGGGGTGGTATGACCGAAAATATAGATATTGTCTCTGCCGACAGCCTCGGCGATCTCGACATTCGCGCCGTCCAGCGTGCCGACGGTCAAAGCGCCGTTCAGCATAAACTTCATATTGCCCGTGCCGCTGGCTTCCTTGCCGGCAAGCGAGATCTGCTCAGAAATGTCGGCGGCGGGAATCAGGATCTCGGCAAGTGAGACATTATAGTCCTCGGGGAAGACCACGCGAAGCTTCTTTGAAAGCTTGGGATCGTTTTCAAGATCCTTGCCGATCTCATAGATCAGCTTGATGATCTGCTTGGCGTGATAATAACCCGCAGCCGCTTTCGCGCCGAAAATAAAGGTCTTGGGGCGCATTTCGAGATCGGGATTTTCCTTCAGCGTCACGTAAAGCGAAATGATGTGCAAGGCGTTCAGAAGCTGGCGCTTGTATTCATGCATACGCTTGACCTGCACGTCAAAGACCGAATCGGGATCGATCTTGATGCCATTTCGCTTCATCAGATAATTCGAAAGGCGTACCTTGTTCTGATATTTGATGTCCGCAAGGGTATCAAGAACGGCTTTGTCGTCGGCATAGGCAAGAAGCTTTTCAAGCTCTGCGGCATCCTTGCGATAGCCCTTGCCGATGGTTTCGTCCAGCAAGGCGGCAAGCGCGGGATTGGCGTAGCACAGCCAGCGGCGGTATGCGATACCGTTGGTGACATTGGTGAATTTCTCGGGGGTATCGTGATAAAAATCGCTGAAAATGGTGTCGGTCAGGATCTCAGAGTGCAGCTTCGATACGCCGTTGACGGTGTGCGAGCCAACGACCGAGAGATTTGCCATCTTGACTCTGCCGTGCGAAATGATCGAAAGATTGGTGATTCTGCCCCAGTCGCCGGGATAGCGATTCCAAAGCTCGGCACAGAAGCGGCGGTTGATCTCGGAAATGATCATATGCAGGCGGGGCAGACGGAAGCTGAAGAGACGTTCATCCCAGGTTTCCAGTGCCTCGGGCATAACGGTATGATTGGTATACGACACGGTTTTGGTGACGATGCTCCACGCGTGCTCCCACGTGTAGGAGTAGATGTCAATGAGAATGCGCATCAATTCGGGAACGACAAGCGCGGGATGGGTGTCGTTGATGTGAATGGCAACCTTTTCGGAAAAATTCTGAAGACTGCCGTAGGTGCGCAGATGGTCGGCGATAATGCTTTGCAGGGAGGCACAAACAAGGAAATACTGCTGAGACAGACGGAGCAATTTGCCGCCCTCGTGATTGTCGGCAGGATAGAGTACCTTGGAAAGGATCTCTGCCTGATTGGATTCCTCCATTGCGCGGATATATTCGCCCTGCGAGAACAACGCCATATTGAAGTTCTGGTTCATACTCTTTGCCTTCCAGAGACGCAGAGAGTTGACAGCCTCGGAGTCTGCACCCGAGATCATAATATCATAGGGAATGGCTTGCACCTCGGTGTAATCGGTGTGCGTGATCTCACATCTGCCGTTTTTCCATTCCTCCTTGATCTGACCGCCAAAGCGCACGGTGCAGGTCTTGTCGGTACGGGGAACGAGCCAAGGCTCGCCCGAGGGCATCCATGTGTCGGGCAATTCGATCTGATCGCCGTCGATGATCTTCTGCTTGAAAAGACCGTATTCATAAAGGATCGAAAATCCTGTTGCCGAGTAGTCCTGCGAGGTCAATGCGTCCATAAAGCAGGCGGCAAGTCTGCCAAGACCGCCGTTGCCAAGTCCCGGGTCTTGCTCGATATCGTAAAGCTCGTCAAGCGAGAAGCCCATATCCGAAAGGATCGCATCATACTTGTCGGCAATGCCGAGATTCATCAGGTTGTTGCGCAGACCCTTACCGATCAGAAATTCCATACAGAGGTAATAGATTTTCTTGCCTTCTTGATTGTTGACATTCTTTTTGAATTCGGTACGCTTCTGCGACAGAATATCCTTGACGGTCAGAAGCAGTGCGCGATAGATCTGATCCTTGGTTGCTTCCTTATACGTGGTGCCGTAAAAGCGGGAAAGCTTATTTTCCAGTGCTTCACGGAGATATTTTTTGGTGAGCGACGGCATTTTTACGCCGCCCACCGAAGTCTGTGAGGGGTCTTTTGCCGCGGTATTTTTTGCCGCAGCAGTTTTTGCTGCAGCTTTTGTCGTTTTCGCCATAACTGTTTCATCCTTTATCGTGTATTGTTGTTGCAATCGGCATTTTGCCGAAAAAGGATTTCATTTTATAAAAAAATAAAATCTTCATTCGAAAAAATGCGTGTAAAAAAACCCTCCTCACTTCCCAACCCGCGTTGGGAAGTGAGGCTTGTTGTTTTAATAAAGCGTCAGCACATCGCTGTACATCGCAAGATAGCGTTTTGCCGAGATCTCCCACGAGAAATCGGTGGTCATCGCGTTGCGGCGCAGTTTTTTGAAATCGGGTGAGCGGTAGAGGGCAAGCGCGCGGCGAATGGCATCCAGCATATCGTGCGCGTTGTAGGTCACAAAGGTTACACCGTTGCCCTCGCCCGTGGTGTGGTCAAAGGGCTTAATGGTATCGTAAAGACCGCCGGTTTCTCTGACGATCGCCACCGTGCCGTAGCGCGATGCCATCATCTGCGAAAGACCGCAGGGCTCGCTCTTCGAGGGCATCAGGAAGAGGTCGGCGGCGGCGTAGATCTCCTTCGACAGCTTCTTGTTGAATTCCAGCAGGGCGCGCACCTTGCCGGGGAAGCGATTCTCCAATTCCTTGAAAAAGACTTCGTAATCCTTTTCACCCGTACCGAGCAGAACGAACTGCATATCCTCGGTGGCAAGCGCTTCGTCGATCACGCGCTTGACAAGATCAAGACCCTTGTGCGAGGCAAGACGGGTGATCATTGCCACCATCGGGGTATCGGGCGAGACGGTAAGTCCGACCTTTTCCTGCAGGGTGATCTTGCAGAGGGTTTTGTTCTTGAGGTTGCGGGCGTAGGAGAAGTTTGCGGGAATATCGGGGTCGGCGGCGGGATTATAGGTCTTATAATCAATGCCGTTGACAATGCCCATCGTCTTGAAGGAGAAGCGATTGATCACGTGATAGAGACCGTAGGAATAGAAGGGAGTGCGGATCTCTTCGGAATACTTCTGGCTGACTGTCGTCAATTTGTCACAGCAGACGATCGCGCCCTTGGTGAAATTGATATCGCCGTGATATTCGATGATGTCACGGTCTGCCTCGGACAGTCCGAGAACATCCGAAAGGATCGAGAAGGAATACACGCCCTGATATTCGATGTTGTGAATGGTATAGACGGTATGAATATCGGGATAGGAATACTGACGGCGCAGATAGATCACTGCCATTGCCGCCTGCCAGTCGTGCGCGTGCAGAATATCGGGATAAAAGCCGATATGGGGCAGCATATCGATCGCGGCTTTGGAGAAATAGGCATAGCGTTCGGCATCGTCGAATTCGCCATAGAGACGAGCGCGCTTGAAGTAATATTCGTTATCGATGAAATAGTAGGTGACACCGCCTTTTTTGAGCGACCAGATACCGCAGTAGAGATTACGCCACGACAGCGCGACGGTAAATTCACAGACCTTGGTCATTGCCGCACGGTGCTCGGCGGAGATCTTTTCGTGCAGTGGGAGTACCACGCGCACATCGGCAGATTTGTCTGCCTTGACAATAGCTTCGGGAAGCGAGCCGATGACATCCCCAAGACCGCCCGTGGAGGCAAAGGGAACGGCTTCAGCCGCAACAAAAAGGATTTTTGACATAGGTAATTCCTTTCAGAGGCGTTAGATCATTTTGTATTTTTCAATATAGAAGGGCATCGTGGGGTGACCCGAGAGGATAACGCCGTCACGGATCACGACATTCTTGTCAGCGATCACGCAGTTGATCGAAGCCCCTGCCAATACCTGCGTATCCTGAAACAGGATCGAATTCTTGACAATTGCCCCCTTGCCAACATGAACACCGCGGAAGAGGATCGAATTTTCTACCGTGCCTTCGATCAGACAGCCGTCGGCGATCAGGGAATTCTTTACGTTGGCACCGCCGACATATTTGCTGGGCGCGGAATTTCTGACCTTGGTATAGATCGGTCTTTCCTTGACCTTGAAGAGTGCTTCACGGGTCTTGGCATCGAGAAGCTCCATATTGACGGCAAAATAGCCTGCCATCGAGTCGATGCTTGCATAGTAGCCGTCGTAGTGATAGACCTTGATCGTGTGCTTGCCGAGATTTTTGAGGATCACATCGGTCGTGAAGCTCTTGTAGCCGTGTGCCGAGGCATCCGCCAGCGCCGACTGCAGATAGCGGCGGTCAAAGATCCAAATATTCACCAAGACATCGCCCTCGCCCGAGAACTTCTTGGGGTGTGCGATGACATCGGTGACATCATTGCTGTCGTTCGAATAGATCAGACGGTATTTTTCGGAAATATCGGGGGTCAGCGTCTTTCGGGTGACGACGCAGGTGGCATCTGCCCCTTCTGCGGTGTGATATTCGATCACACTGCGCAGATCGATATTGCAAATGGCATCGCAGTCGGACAGCACCACGTTGTCAGTCTTGATATCGGCAACGAAGCCCTGCACGTTTTTCAAAGCTTCGAGACGGGTGTCGTAAAGATTGTTTTCCCCTTGATTGGTGGTAATGAAGGGGGGCAGGATCTTAAGACCGCCCGAGCGACGGGCAAGGTCCCAGTCCTTACCGCTGCCGAGGTGGTCCATCAGCGAGCGATAGTTGTTGTGTGTGATCACACTGATATCCGAAATGCCGGCGTTGACCATATTGGAAAGCGCGAAGTCAACCAAGCGGTAACGGCAACCGAAGGGAACCGATGCCATTGTGCGGCGACGGGTCAGATCGGCAATCGACATATCGTGCAGATTCGAGAAAATAATACCTGTGGTAGTAGACATAGCGTGTGATCCTCCTTCTTAAACAAGCTCCGAAAGCTTGTCGGCGTTGATGAGCAGTCCGCCGCCGATCGTCATTCCTGCGGGAATGGCAAGATCGGAGCCGAGTACGGTAATATTGTCACCGGGCTTTTGGTTGTCGCCGATCATAGCGCCTGCGCCCACGGTGGTATTTTCCGCAATGATGGTATTGACCACGCGTGCACCCGCCTTAACGGTAACGCCGCTCATCACAACGGCATTTTCCACAACAGCGCCGCTTTCGACGGTAACGCCGTGGAACAGCACCGAGTTTCTGACCGTGCCCGCGATCTCCGAGCCTTCGGAAATGATGGCGTTCTCGGTCACACTGCCGGGCGCAAGATACTGCGCGGGCATTGCCGAGGTGCGCGAAAAGATGCGCCACGAACGGTCGTGGATATTGAAAACAGGCTTTGCGCCGAGAAGATCCATATTGGCTTCCCACAGCGAGGAGATCGTTCCGACATCCTTCCAATAGCCCGAGAAGGGATAGGCAAACAGCTTTTCGCCGGAGGCGAGCATATTCGGAATGATGTTTTTACCAAAGTCATTTGCCGAGCCCTCGGTGTTTTCGTCATCGATGAGGTACTGCTTCAGCTTTTTATAGTTGAAAATGTAAATACCCATCGAAGCCTTGGTGCTCTTGGGATGCTTCGGCTTTTCTTCAAATTCATATACGCTGTTATCGTCGTTGGTATTCATAATACCGAAACGAGAGGCTTCCTCCAGCGAGACCTCCAGAACGGCAATGGTGCAGTCGGCTTCCTTTTTCTTGTGGAAGTCGAGCATGGCGGCATAGTCCATTTTGTAAATGTGGTCGCCCGAAAGCACCAGTACGTATTCGGGATCGTAACGGTCGATAAAGGCAAGGTTCTGATAAATGGCATTGGCTGTACCCTTATACCAGTCAGCCCCCTTGTTGCCCTGATAGGGCGGGAGCACCATCACGCCGCCAAAGGTGCGGTCGAGATCCCACGCCTGACCGTTGCCGATGTATTCGTTCAGCTCCAGCGGCTGGTACTGCGTGAGAACACCGACGGTATCAATGCCGGAGTTGACACAGTTGGAAAGGGGAAAATCAATGATGCGGTACTTGCCGCCGAACGGAACGGCAGGCTTGGCTGTTTTTTCTGTCAAGGTGTAGAGACGGCTTCCCTGACCGCCTGCTAACAGCATGGCAACACATTCTTTCTTGTGATACATAATTACCCCCAGATATAGTAATGTTAGATTTTGTATGGATTCGGTTCTAAGATCACCGCAGACAGCGGTGCAAGATTCAAGGTAAGCCCCGCATCCGTGCAAGGAATGGCAAGGCGGTTGACATAGCCTTCCCCGGCAAAGCTTTCTTCATCCGAGGAGAAGCATTCGCGGTACGCCGTATGCGCGGCGGGAAGGGTATAGTCGGTATATAAGGTGTCGGAGCAGTTGAAAATAAAAAGCAACTCCCCATCCTTATTCTTTCGCTTCAGGGAAAAAACATTCCGCTCGGGATCTTTGTGGTGGCAGGTGATTGCGGTTTTTTCATCCCACAGAAGCGGTGTACTGAGATAAAAGCGATTCAGTGCGCGGATGAAGCGACGGTGCGCGCGGTGAAGCTTGAAGTCTGCCATATACCATTCGGGCAAAAGCGAGTCCTGCCACGGGCGAAAGGGCGCAAGGGATGCCAGCATAAACGAAAGCTTTGGACTGCCCGATGCGATCAGCATCATATGATACAGACGGTTTTCGGAAAATTTCTGCTCATAGCTTCCAAAAAACCGCATCATCAGGGATTCCTTGCCTCCTCTGGTCAAACGCTTTGACTGTGAGGCGAGGGCTTGTGATACAAGCGCATCGATCAAACGCTCCTGATCCTTCGCACGAAGTGCGGGCGGCAGGGCAAGATGATCGGTCAGAACATCCTCCGTGTGCGTGTGCCGCACAAGAAAACCCTCGGGTATTGCGAGATTGTTTACGCTCTCCGGTGATTCTGTGCAGTCACAGCCGAAGATCGCGTGAGGATAGCGTTTTTGCAGACTGCAAAAGGCAGAAAACAGTGTGTCTGTGGACATCTGTCCGTCCTGCCCGTCCATAGGTGCTTCAAACCACAGCCCGTCGATCGGATAGTGGGAAAGCATAAAGTCGCTTGCCGCAAGCACGCGGCAGGCATCCTCTTCGGTGTGCGGCAGGGGCAGGGCGAGGATCGTGCCGATGCCGTTCTGATGCAGATACGAAAGGCAGGCGGCATAGTCATCGGGTGTGCCGTGACGGGGTGCGGGCGCAAAGAGGGAATTCTTCTCAAACAGTGAGGGTGACAAAAGCTTAACGTGCGTATAGCCGGTGCTCTTGGCATAGACCGTAAGCGCACGGGCAAGCTCGTCATAGCGATAGGCAGCGCCTTCCTCATAGGGCAGGCGATTCTTTTTGGTCACGAGAGAGGTCAAGGACACCTCAAGAAAATGAAGGGGCTTTTTGCCTTGCGCCCTGCGGTGGGCTTCCCACGCCGCCGAATCGGTACAGACGGGCGCTTCGGTCGCGATCAGGGAGGCATAGCCCCCGCGCCCCTCCTCGCGTGTGGCATAGGGGTCGGAGCAGTAGTCAGAGACCGTTTCCCGATAGACCTTGTATTTGTAGCTTGCCCCCTCCAAGGAGCGCTCGCTTGTGAGAGTGAGCTCCCAAACACCGCTTGCAAGGCGGGTCATACGCTTGCCGTTTTCCCACGAAAGAAAATCCGAAACGAGGTAGACTGCCGTGGCAGAGGGCGCAAAATAACGAAAGGTATAGGTGCGCGAAGTGTCGGTATCGGTGCGATGAACGCCGAGATAGGTGTGAAGCTTGAAGGGAAAGTCACATAGGTCGCCAAGGGCAGTCAGTGTGCCGCTTGCCAAGGGAAAACGCTCTGTCCTGACCATTTTTTGCACACTCCCTTCACAAATACGCATAGTTATCGACTATGATAATTTATTATACCACGCCCATTCGCACTTTGCAAGGGGAACTTGTCGTTTCAATGAAGAAAATATTAAAAAAATTCGACAAAAAATTGGTGGTTTTCACCGAATTCGAAGGCTGCTCTTTGGTACTTTTGCTACTAATTTTGCCACTTTTAACAAAAATTGATCCGAAATTTCTACCCTTTGCCGTGCATTTTTATGAAGTCCTGACACAAAAGCACCTCTCTGGCGTGGGTATTGTCCGTATCGGAGAATTCACAAGAAGTTTACCCCACACACGGTAGGGGCAAAGCACCGAAAAAATGCCCCCTTAAAGATACACACCGAAGCGGCGTGTGGAGAGTGAATGACATTTCCACGCAAGCGGGTGAGTGGGCATTTTTCACACGTTTCCCCTCGTTGCTCCCCTCTCCGTCGGCTGTGCCGCCACCTCTCCCGAGGGGAGAGGCTTTTTTATTAGTCCGATTATAACAAAACCTCGGCAGAGAGAAAATGATCTTTCTCTCTGCCGAGGTGTGTATTAGTGATATCTCCGTTAAATCCAACAAAGAACCGTGTTGGATGCTTGCGATCAAAGCTCGTGTTAAAGGATCGCGTTCAGGAGTGCGAGAATGAGTGCACAGGAGGAGATGATCCGCGCGAGAAGGAAGAGCTTTTCATTCCCCTTGCTGACGCGCTCCAGCACCAGTGCGGCGATGGCGGCACCTGCTGTTACAAAGGACAGAACGGTTTGCACGAAGAAAAGTCCTGAGCTGATGCGGAAGGCGACGGTGGAAAGGTATACGGCGAGTGCGATTGTGATATAGAAGAACACCTTTTTCGCCTTTTTGTTGCGGAGGAAAAAGAGCAGGGCGAGAGAAAACAGTGTCAGAGCGATCAGCCCCATAAAAACGATTACCAAAAGATCTAATGAATTCAACATAGAATGTCCTCACTTTCTGTTTTTGATTGGGTATTTGCCTTTGGTGACTATAGAATAGCATAGCTTTCTAAAGAAATTTCGCAGGAAATTCTAAAGAATTCTAAAGATTTCTCAAACATCGGAAAGTGTAACGGTAATGGCAAACTGCTTGCCGTCGTTTTCGATACGGACATCTCCGCCGTAGCTTTGTGCAATGCGGCGAATGCTGTTCAGCCCCATACGGTAGCCGCTTTGTCCCGATTGGCGCTCGGCGATGGCGTTGGTTTCGCGGATCACGATCCCCTTGGCGGATTTTTGGATCGACAGGCATACAGGGCTTTGAGGATCGGCGTATTTTTGCACATTGGTGATCAGATTATCAAAAATGCGGCGCAATTCCTGCACATCAAGGCTTGCGGGAAAATCCGTACAGCCCGAGAGGTCGACCTTGAGAGAAAACTCTTTCTGAAGGGCTTCTTCGAATTCCTCCGCGAGCATTGTCATCAGAAGGCGGGCGCTGTCAAAATATTCAAGACTGCGCTTACTGCCGTCCAAGAGAATGTCGCTGATCTCACGGATCTCGTTTGCCTTGCGGTGTACCAGCAGAAGATAGTCGGAAAGCTCTTCTTTTGAAGGACTTTCTTTGGTACGAAACAGCTCGGTATAGCCGATCAGTGCGGTCAGGGGGGTGCGGATGTCGTGCGAGAGGGTGCGGATCAATTCCTCGCGGTCCTCGCTGAGGCGTTTTTCTTCCGCTTTGATCGCCTCTTCCTCTGCCGCCAGATAATTGACCGCCTCGGCAAGCCGTGTCAGCTCGTTATTACCCTCAATGGGCAGACGGTGCTCCAATTTGCCTTCGCTGAGCGCCTCGATCCCCTGTATGATCGTGCGGATGTAGGCAAGGCGTTCTCCGAGCAGGATGAGAAACAGCAGGATGAAAAAGCCTGCTGTCAGCGCGAGACTGATGCCGAACACCGAGCCGTTTATGCGGTACAGGTCGGTTTCATCCGGTGTGATGCCCCATAACGCGAGAAAGGCTTGCACCGCCGCCGCGCCGAACAAGGAAAGAAAGAGATATAAAATGATACTGAAAATCAGGGATATCGCAAAAATGCCAAAAATCTCGCGCGAAAGACGGCGCGTTTTGCCGCCTTGGTTAGCGGTTTTTTCAGTCAACGTAATACCCCCTTCCCCACGCGGTCTTGATATACACAGGGTTTCTCGAATCGTCGCCCAGCTTTTTGCGGATGTTTTTGATGTGCACCATAATGGCGGCATCCCCCACGGCGTTGTCGTTCCAGATCGCCTGATAAATGCTGTCCGGCGAGAAGATCCGCTTGCGGTTTTGTAAAAGCAGGGCAAGGATCGAAAACTCGGTATGGGTCAGCGGAATGCTCTCGCCGTTTTTGAGAACCGATTGGCTGTCAAGGTCAAGAAACAGATCGCCGAGCGGCAGACGGTTTTTCGCAGGGGGTAAAGTGTCCTCGGGCTTCGGTGTGCGGCGTCTGAGGATCGCTCTGACACGCATCAGAAGCTCTGCCGACGAAAAAGGCTTGACAATATAATCGTCAGCCCCCACCGAAAAGCCCATCACCTTGTCGGATTCCCCCGAATAAGCGGTGAGAAAAATGATAGGTGAATCATAGTGGCGGCGCAATTCTGCCGCAGTCATAAATCCCGAAAGACCGGGCATATTGACATCGAGAATATAAAGATCAACATCGTTCTCTGCCTTGTCAAGCAGGGCTTCGCCGCTTTCCAGTGCAAGGGTGGTATAGTCCTCGGAGGACAGAAGCAGTGTCAGAACATCGCGGATCTCCCTGTCGTCATCCGCAATCAGAATATACGGCTTTTGATTCTTCATAACGATCTCCTTTCGTGGGAAAATGCACGCTTTTTCTTATTGTAACACGAAACGGTGTGGCTGTCAATTGCGTGCGGAGGATTTTGCAGAAAGAGAAAATAAAACATCCCGATCTTACAAAAAAGGTAAGATCGGGATACGGTCAGTCTTCAAAATAAGAGACGGTTTGCGATACGATATAATAGCCGACCAGCGTGAACAGGGCGATTTCAAGATAGGGCAGCAGTAGCGAGAAAATTACCGAAAAGTCTGCCGAAATGCCGATATCGATCACCGTCATCACGGTGTTGATCAGCGCAAAGCCCGTCGAGATCGCAAGATACACGATCACGGGCAGTTTTTTCATTCTGTCTGATACTCTGCCGCGCAGATTCGTTTGCCGATAGCTCTTTTTGACAAGAAATAACGTGATCAGAAGCACACAAAGCATCGTAACGATGCCGAAAAAGGCAGACAGCACTGCCATAAAGAAGTGAAAGCCACCCGCTTCCGTGAGATACTGCAGTGTGACATCGTTGAAATAGAAGCCCCCGAGATCAAGTGTCTGATCGATTAGCGCAGTGAGATAGTATAACAGCATCCGAAGGCATAAGGAAAGCCCGACAAGGGCGATCGTCTCCTGTAGGACCAAACGCTTTTGCAGTGCGTGTTCCTCGCGTGCGACCGTAACGACGGCGAGCGCAAGCAGGATAAAGAGAAAGGAGGTCGATACGCATTCGGACAGATAATACGCGCAAAGTGACAGCCACGAGGGTGCTCCGTTGGCAACCAGAAGCTGATACAGCGCGAAAAACAAAACAAGGCTCAGCGCAGCGCCCCCCCAGACAGCGATACGCGAAAGGGTACGAAAGCGCGCGGTCTTGTCAAGAAGTCCGTAGGGATTATAGGTCTTGGACGGTTTCATACTTGCCTCATTCGAAATATTTGATGGCGGCAATGACCTTGCCGAGGATCATAACCTCTTTGACGATGATCGGTTGCATCGTGCTGTTTTCGGGCTGCAGGCGAATATGACCGTTTTCCTTATAGAAGGTTTTGACGGTGGCTTCGTCTTCCAAAAGTGCGACCACCATCTGACCGTTTTCGGCATAGCCCTGCTTTTTGACGATGATGATATCTCCCGAATGGATGCCTGCCTCGATCATACTGTCACCCTTGACTCGCAGGGCGTAAAGATCGTTGGGGTTATAGGTTCTGCCGGCAAACTGAAAATCAATGTGGCGCTCGATGTTTTCGACGGCGAGAATGGGTGTACCTGCGGCAACCTGACCGACCAAGGGGATGTGCACCGTTTCGCTGGTAACGTGCGAATCAACCTCACTGGTGCGGATGGTGCGGCTCTTGCCGGGCGACTTTTTGATATAACCCTTCTGCTCCAGACGGTCAAGGTAGGCGTGCACGGTGGATGTGGACTTAATGCCGAGCGCTTCCTGAATGTCTCTGACCGAGGGCGAATAGCCCGAGCGACGGATCACCTGACAGATATAATCATACATTTCTTGTTCTTTTAACGTAAGCTTTTCCATAGTTTCCTCCACAAGTGGGTATTGTTACGATCAAGCAACTACATTGTACCACAAACTCACCGAAAAAGCAAACATTTGTGCGGATTTTTTTGAAGGGGAAAATGTAAATATTTTGTGAACATCTGTTCTTTTTCTAGATTTTGTCACCGATCTCCTCACGAAGGCGCACGATGATCTTTTTTTCAAGGCGGGATATGTAGGATTGCGAGATGCCGAGCAGATCGGCAACCTCCTTCTGGGTCATTTCCTTGCCGTCGATCAAGCCGAAGCGCAGGAAAATGATGATCTTCTCACGCTCGTCAAGGGTATTGAGGGCGGCGTGCAGGATCTTGCGATCCTCCTCGCTTTCCAGTTGCTTGAAGACCGATTCATCGTCGGTAGCAAGAATGTCGGACAGCAAAAGCTCGTTGCCGTCATTATCCCCCGTCAGTGGCTCTTCCAGAGAAAGCTCGTGCAGGTTCTGCCCCTTTCGCAAGAACATTAAGATCTCATTTTCGATACAGCGCGAGGCATAGGTGGCAAGCTTGATATTTTTTTCGGGGCGAAAGGTGTTGATCGCCTTGACAAGTCCGATCGTACCGATCGAAATGAGATCTTCGATGCCCACGCCTGTGTTTTCGAATTTTTTTGCGATATAGACGACCAGCCTGAGATTGTGTTCGACCAGCTTGGCGCGCACGGCATCCTCTTCCTCCATCCGTTCGATCAGAGCCGCTTCCTCCTCGGGCGAGAGGGGCTTTGGCAGCGCTTCAGCACCGTTGATATAAAACAGCCGCTTATTTTTGCGAAACAGCTTTGCCCATAGCTTGGAAAAAAGTGAAATGACAGTCATACAAAAGTCCTTTCCTGCGTTTTTTCTTATGATAGCACATAAAATTTAAAAATTTTGTTGAAAGGCTTGGTATGACAAAGAAAACGCCCTTCCGATACGCGATCGGAAGGGCGTAGGGATCAGTTCGGGGATGTGACGCCAAAGGCAAGATACCAGTCGGCGGTGGGTTTTATGTCCGTACCCATAGAGCAGTAAAAATAGTGTGAGCCGTCAACGCCGGTAAAACGGATCTCCAGCGGATCGGTTTCGGAAACGATGGCGTTCGGATACGCCTCTGAGCCTTCAATGCGATAGCTTTCATCCACATAAACCGTCTTGCCCTCTTCTCTGAACATATACTGCAGATGGCGGATCTTTCCGCTCGCTGTCATATATTCGAAAATGCGGAGTCCCTCTTCGTCGGTGGCAATGGCACAAAGCTCGGGAAAGGCAGAGGTATCCTCTTTGAGAAAGCGGTCGTGAAAGGCAAGCCGCTCGTCATATTCATCCTTGTCGATGATATAAAAATGTGCCGATTCATAAAAGGGCGAGACATCCTCGGGCGCTTTGCTTTTGCGGATCGTATAGAGATACGAATCTCCATAAAGCGAGATTCTGTAAAGGAAGTGGGAATCGGGCAGAGCGGGCAGGAGGATGGCTTCGGGATCGGGCAGGATGATGCTGTCGTCCTCGTTGCGCGGAAAGAAATTGCGAATGGTAAAGAGCTGATCTTCCTCCAAAGTGCCGTTTAACAGCGTATCCTTCATCGCTTCGGCAGAGTCAAACTGTATCCGCTCGTCATAAACGATACAGCCCCCGATCGAAAGAGAATCCTTTTGGTTACCCTCTTTGAAATTGAGAAAGCACGCCCCGTCGCGGTGTTCGATGATATAGCTGTCGGTCTCGCACAAAATGCGATTGGTACTGCAGGATGACAAAAGCAGTAATGGGCAAAGCATCAGAAAAACGAGAAGGATCGACAGGCTTTTTTTCAGGATCGTTTCAGGCTTCATAGCAGATTTCCTTTCTTGTATCGTGTCAAAGCGGTGAGGAGCTTCACCCAATAAGACGGAAAAAGAGGAACTGCGGTTACGGATTTTTGTAAATCTTTACAAAATGTTCACAAAATTACTTGTGCAGGGGTTCTTTGTCGGATCGGTGCGAAGAAAGCTCGGCTTCGGTCAGCTCGTGTGCCTTGGGTAGCGACCAGCGGAAGTGTGCGGCAAAGAGGCGCAGGACCGTGACGGTGACAGCCCCTGCCAGAATGCCGATGAATTCAAGGTCGAAATACAGAAACACGATCGCGACAGCAGCCCCGATCAGGGATGCGGTGGCATAAAAATGCTTGATGAATATGTAAGGAATGTTTTTTGACATCACATCACGCATCACACCGCCGCCGACACCGGTGATGACACCGAGAAAGAGATACAGAAAAATGCTGAAGGTGTCGGTATTGGCATAGGCGACCTGAATGCCGATGACGGTAAAAAGACCAAGCCCGATCGAATCCATCCAAAGGATCACGGCATCGAACAGCTTCGGACGGCTGGCAAACAGCCGTCTGACCGAGGGAAGAAAGACAAGAATTGCCGTGCCGATCGCCACAAAGGCATAGACCGGATTGACAAACGCACCGGGGGGCGTAATGCCGAGCAAAAGATCGCGGATGATGCCGCCGCCGCAAGCGGTGGTCAGCCCAAGGATCGCCACGCCGAAGATATCCATACCGCGTTTGACGGCAACCATTGCGCCCGACAGCGCAAAAGCAACCGTGCCGATGATTTCAAGAATCAAAATGACAGTGTTCATAAAAGCCTCAATCAATAGTATTGCGCACAAAGTATAGCATTTTTGACCTGTTTTGTCAAGAGATATCACAAAAGCCGGTGGATTTTTTCAGAAAGGATCGGGATGCTTTTCAAGCCGTCCCATCAAAAGAGACGCTCCTTCGCTTTCGCAGAAGCCACCAAAACGAAAAGATCCCGACACGATCGGTCGGGATCTTTGAAAATCAGCGTTTATAATAGTTGATCAGACAGCCGTCAAGGAGAATATCACGGTCTTCCTTGGTCAAAGCGTCGAGGTAGAGCGTGACGGGGATCAGGTCGCCCTTTTGGACAAGGGTTGCCTGAATCTCGGTCTCTCCCTGTTCGACAGCAGAGCGGATACCGTCAAAGTAGAGATAGTCACCCACCTCGGCAGGGATCGTTTCCTTTCTGGTGAAGGGGAGCATACCCCAGTTGATCAGATTGGAGCGATAGCGCTTGGTAGCGTATTCCAGCGCGATATTGGCAACACCGCCGAGGACTCTCTGACAGCTTGCCGCCTGCTCTCTTGCCGAGCCGTCACCGGGGCGCTCAGCCATGACCACGCTTGCCAGCATCACAGTCTCGGGCTCATTGACACCGAGACGTGCAAAGACTTCGCAAAGATCGGGATTTTCAATGCCCTCTCTGCGGTTCTTCTCCTGCTGTCTTGTCTCTTTGGCACGTCCGACATAGGCGGGATCTTTACGCGACAGCGCAAAGCTTGACAGCTTTTCGGGATTCGAGCGGTAGGAAGAGGTATCTCCCGAGGGGATCAGCTCGTCGGTCGTGGTGATCTTGTCGGTAATGACCGACGCCACCGACAGCAGTAATTTGTCAGCAAGGGGATAGAAGGTCGGCCAGTCGGTGATATTGGGACCAAAGACCAGCTCGGTCTCGGGGATCGGATTGCCGAAGCCGTTATAGACACGCGCGTCGTAGGGCGTTTTGTCAAAGACATACTCGCGTTCGGTATAGGTGACAGCCAGCGAATCGGCAGGCGTCAGCTTACCGCCGTTTGCCGCGGTTGCCGCAATGGTACGGGCATCGGCAAGGGCAACGCAGGCGATCTGATTGTCCTTGGGCTTCGCGCCCTCACGCATCGGGAAGTTTCTTGTGGTGTGGCGAAGCGAAATGCCGTTGTTTTTCGGAACATCGCCCGCGCCGAAGCAAGGTCCGCAGAAGGCGGAGCGGTAGGTAGCACCTGCCTGTACGAGGGTGTTGGCAATGCCGTGGCGGAAGGTTTCGGTCATCACCGAGGTCGAGGCGGGATAGACCGACAGCGAGAAGTCGCCGCTTCCGGTTTTCTGATCCTTCAGAATGTCTGCCGCCGCCGACAGATTATCGAAAATACCGCCCGCACAGCCGGCAATCACACCCTGATCGACATAAAAACTGCCGTCGCGGTACTTGCCGACAAGGTCAAGCGCGCCTTTTTTCACGCCGAGATTGTCTTCGGCATAGGCTTCGCAGGCAGCAAGGATCGCGGGCGCATTGTTTAAAAATTCGCGCACGGTGTATACATTGCTCGGATGGAAGGGAAGCGCGATCATACTTTCCACACGGGAAAGGTCGATCGTGATCGCACGGTCGTAGTAAGCACCCTCTTCGGGGGCTAGCTTATGATATTCCTCGCCGCGACCGTGATTGTCAAGGTATGCCTTTGTCTTTTCGTCGGTTACCCAGATCGAGGAAAGGCAGGTGGTTTCGGTGGTCATAACATCAATGCCGTTACGGAATTCGATGGGAAGCGCGGCAATGCCCTCACCGATGAATTCCAGCACGCGGTTTTTGACAAAGCCCGACTCAAAGACCTTACCGATCAGGGCAAGGGCAACGTCCTGCGGTCCGACGCCGGGGCGTACCTCGCCGATCAGTCTGACGGCAACGATCTCGGGATAGGGAATGTCGTAGGTGCGCTTCAGAAGCTGCTTCACAAGCTCAGGACCGCCCTCGCCGATCGCCATCGTACCGAGAGCGCCGTAACGGGTGTGCGAGTCCGAGCCTAAGATCATTTTGCCGCAGCCCGCGAAGTTTTCGCGCATATAGGAGTGAATGACCGCCTGATGTGCGGGTCCGTAAATACCGCCGTATTTTTTCGCCGCCGAAAGACCGAAGGCGTGGTCATCCTCGTTGATCGTGCCTCCGACTGCGCACAGCGAGTTGTGGCAGTTGGTAAGAACATAGGGCAGAGGAAATTCCGTAAGGCCGGAGGCGCGGGCGGTCTGGATGATACCCACATAGGTGATATCGTGCGATGCCATCGCATCAAAGCGGATCTTGAGCTGACTGTCAGAATCGTTGATGCTGTGACTTGTCAGAATCGGATATGCCATCGTTTTGTTGCGTGCGGCAACATCGGCAGGCTGTGCCTTTCGAAACGCGCCCTTTTCATAAACGACAGCGGAAGAGTGAAGAGTGATCATAACTGTATTCCTTTATTTTGTGATGAAACGTAATTAACCTTTGGAAAAAGAGGATACTGCCCCCAAAAGAAAGACGATAGCGCCGATGACGATCGACACGGTATTCGATTGCAGAATGCCGTAGGTCACCGCTCCTGCCGCCAGCAGGGTGAAAAGCAGAAAAAAGAGAATCCTTACCTTCAGCGAGAGGGGTTCTGTTTCGTCCTTTAAAAACTCTTCCTCACTGATCGAAGCTTCGTCCACGGCAACGGCTGTAGCTTCTTCGGCGGCAAGCAGGGCTTTTTTGGCGGCTTCTTCGGCTTCCAGACGCCGCTGTTCTTCTTCGCGTTCGTATTCGTCGAGATTTTCCTGCGCGGTCTGCATCAATTCCGAGCCTTCGGCGAGAAGATCCTTAAAAAAGCTTACCACCTCGCCGCTGATGGGATCGCCCTCGCGCTCAAAGAGATAGCGGTAGACGGTCTTACCCGCGTTTTTGCGCTCGCTTTCGTATTCACCGGAAACCAGCGTATCCATCAGCTCTTCGCATTCCAGACAGATCTCATAGCGTCTGCCGTATTTACCGATGAACAAAAGTGCAGGCTCTTTGATGTGATCAATGCCTTTGGCACAAAGGGTACATTCTTTCATAGCAGTTGTTCCTTTTTGAAAGTCTTAGTGGGTTTTGGCGTAAAGATAGCTGTCGCGGCACATTTCGTCAAGCGTTTTGGTTGCCGTCCAGCCAAGCAAGGCTTTCGCCTTTTCGGTCGAGGCATAGCATTCGGCAATGTCACCCGCACGGCGGGGGGCGAATTGATGCGGCAGGGGCTTGCCCGATGCCTTTTCAAACGCCTTGACGATGTCGATGACCGATGAGCCCTTGCCCGTGCCGAGATTGACGGTAAGCGTGCCGGTATGGGTGTTCAGATAGTCAAGGGCGGCAATGTGACCCTTGGCAAGATCCACCACGTGGATGTAGTCGCGCAGACACGTGCCGTCGGGGGTGGGGTAATCGTTGCCGAAAATGTTGAGGATCGGCAATTTCCCGGTTGCCACGCGGCAAACATAGGGCATCAGGTTGTTCGGAATGCCGTTGGGGTCGTCTCCGATCAAGCCCGACTCGTGCGAGCCGATGGGATTGAAATAGCGAAGCAGTGCGATCGACAGCGTAGGATCGGCTGCGGCGATGTCTTCAAGGATCCGTTCCTGCATCACCTTGGATTCGCCGTAAGGATTGGTGGTCGAGGAGCGGGGCATATCCTCGGTAAAGGGCACGGGATTGTTCTGTCCGTATACCGTTGCCGAAGAGGAAAAGACCAGCTTTTTCGTACCGAAACGGCGCATCACACCCACCAGCGTGAGTGTGCCCACGATGTTGTTGGTGTAGTATTCAAGCGGTTTTGCAACGCTTTCGCCCACCGCCTTCAGACCCGCGAAATGGATCACGGCATCAATGGGATAGGTCTCGAACACCTGCGTCAGTACCGCTTCGTCGCAGATATCGCCCTCGATAAAGATCGGGCGTTTGCCGCTGATGGTTTCGATCGCGTCCACGACCTCACGCTTGGAATTGGAAAGATTGTCGATAATGACAACCTCTTTGCCGCAGGACTGCAGCTCGACTACGGTATGTGAGCCGATATAGCCCGTACCGCCGGTTACTAAAATCATAAACATCACCTTTCTTTGGGAAATTGCGGGTGGTTTTGCAAAGCAAGATCGCTGCTGCTACTACATAGCAAAGCAGCAATTACCGCGTGAATTTTTTCACGCATTTTTGCGTGAAAAATTTACGCATACCGAATCCTTGCGGAATCAATCAGATGTATTTCTTCGTCAAAGCCGAAAGCTCGTCAAGACGGAAGAAGATGTTTTTGGCAAGGGCAAGCTGACCCTTGGCACGGATCAGATTTTCCTCGGGATAGCTTGTGCGGAAATAGACGTCGCCCCTCAGATAGTCGGTAAGAAAGCGCACGCCCAGTTCGTATGCCAGAACGAAAGCACCGAAGGGCAGAAGCTTTTGCTCGTTGGGTGTGAGAGCGCCGCGGATGCCCTTGAGAAAGCCGCGCAGAAAGGCTTCATAGCGTTCCTTGTCGATGGCAAAGCCCTCGATATCCCCATCCCCTTCGGGTTTTGTGGAAGCGCCCGAGCGGATGGCATCCCCGAAGTCAAAAAGCAGACTGCCGGGCATCACGGTGTCGAGGTCAAGCACGGTGGCAGTGCCGTCCTCAGCGAGCAGGACATTGTTGACCTTGGTGTCATTATGGACGACGCGCAAGGGAAGATCCCCTCTTGACAGAAGCGACATAATATAGGATGCCTGTGAGGAGAACTGCTTGGCTTGCTGGATGGCATCGACCGCCGCGGCAATGCGCTCATTCGGGGCGATGGCAACCGCCTCCCACAGCGCTTCTGTGCGGACGGGGGTGTTATGGAAGTCAGGAATGGTCTCTTTGAGAAGCGAAGCATCAAAATCGGTGAGCGCGTATTGGAATTCGCCGAATGCCTCTGCCGCTTTTTCTAACAGCTCGGGAGTGGCTTCGTTGTAGGTCTTGCCGTCAAGGCAAAGAGACAGGCGGAAAAAGCCGTGCTCGTTTTCAAGATAGCAGTTTCCGTCATCGGCAGGGAGAAAGGTCAGGGTGCTGATCCCCTTTTCCCGTAAATGCGCGGTGACCGAAGCGATATTGTCCATGACGCCCCGTGGGTCGGAAAAAACAGCGGTATTGATGCGCTGCAGGACATAGCGGCGATCGGATGTGTCAACGAAGTAGGTTGCGTTGATCAGCCCGATCGAGCAGGGCGTGATGGCAACGGGGGTGATCCCAAAGGACGTAAGGATCTCTTTGAGTTCGAAATCGGTGAGTGCCATCAGCGGTTGATCCAAAGACCGTCGGGATACGTGCCGTTTTCGGTCATTTCCTTGATTTTCTGAACAACGCCGGGCTTGTCGGCGGCATAGGTCACACCAAACCACTTGGCATCGGTGGGGAAGACATCCACCGTGCATTCGCCTGAAGCCATAGCACCCGACAGGGCAAGCGGAATAAAGAACTCGGCTTTGAGCTCACCCTTCTTTTCGGTGAGGAATTTCTTGAATTCGCGCTCAAAGATATCAAATACATCGGGAGCAAAGCCGAAGAAGTTCATCGAAACGGGGCTGTAGCGGTCAATGGGATGCACATCCTCGCGGCAGGCGCAGAATACCTTCTCGCCATCGCGATAGATCTTGGTGTGCTCTTCGATCGAGACCAGCTTGCCGTTTTCGGTCTTGCAAACGCCGCGTGCCACACTGCCATTGTCGGTCAGGGTGTTGTCGAGAATGTAGCCTGCCATAACGTAACGGGAGGTTCTGTCGCCCGAGAGTACCTTTGCCATTTCCACAAAGGCTTCTCTGCCGTAAAAGTCATCGGCATTGATGACGGCGAAGTTGTCGTTGCCCACGACCTCGCGACAGCAAAGAACCGCGTGGGCAGTGCCCCAGGGCTTGGTTCTTTCCGCAGGCACTTCAAAGCCTTCGGGGATCATATCGAGAGACTGGAAGGCAAAGTCGATCTTGGTGAAGGGAGCGATTCTGTCGGCAATGGTTTCCTTGAAGGCATCGAGATTTTCCTTCTTGATCAAAAAGACCACGCGGTCAAAGCCTGCTTCGATCGCATCGTAGATCGAATAGTCGATGATAAATTCTCCGTGGGTGGTGATGGGGTCGATCTGCTTGAGACCGCCGTAGCGCGAGCCGAGACCCGCTGCCAGAATAACAAGAGTCATAGTCGTGTCCTTTCTTTGCCGCTGACATATACTGAAAGCGGAAAACTTTTTTAAAAAATAGTTTCTTTTATTTATTTTATCACGAAATGTATAAAAATACAAGAATAATTTTCTTGATTTTG
>JAFTKF010000058.1 GCA_017453405.1 Clostridia bacterium | reverse complement strand
GCCTCGATCCGCGACGTTCTTCTGTTCCCCACGATGAAACCCCAGGACTGATCAGGCAGATCTTCAGGAGATATCCCCTATGAAAACCTTTCTCGCAAAGCTTGATAATTTTTGGTACCATTATAAATGGCATACCATCTTTATCGTCTTTTTTCTCAGTGGGTTTCTGATTTGTGCCGTGCAGTGTGCGCAAAAGGAAGATCCCGATGCCGCTATTTTATATTCCGGTCCGACGGTGATGTCGGCAGAACAAAAGGAAGCGCTTGGTGCGCTGTTTGCGCAACGGCTTTCTGAGGATACGAACGGTGACGGTGCACTGATTGTGTCCCTGACCGATGTCGTTCTTTTGTCGGATGCGCAGATCGAAGAGAAAAAAGCCGAGGCAGAAGCACAGGGAGAGGCACTGTATTACGATGCTTCCCAGCGGACGGTTGCCTTTGAGCAGGTGAGAAGCTGGCTGATCGGCGGCGAAATGATGCTGGCGATCCTTGATCCCTTTGTATACGAGAAATTTTCCGACACAAATTTATTCGTTCCCCTTGCCGATATCTTCGAAACCCTGCCCGATGCCGCATACGATGCGTACAGTGTCAAGCTGAACGAGCTTGATTTTGTGCGGTATCACACCGAGCTTGCCGATGCGTTTGACGGTGCGGTGCTTTGTCTTGTCAAGCCGACCGCAATGGCATCGCTCAGCGGAAATGCCGCTGAAGCCTGGTACGAAACACACGTCGCTCTGTTCCGCCGTATTGTGGAATTTACCATCGTGTCATAATGCTACACAAAACCCCGTGCAAGATTCACTCTCGCACGGGGGATTTTTATGTGCCGCAGTTGGATAGGATAAAGAGCGCAAGATAGCGCGCGAAGAAACGGGCGGCGGTGGCAGCTTCCGAAAGGGTGTTGCCGGTTGTACCGACGAAGACGGTGAGGTGTGGGACGGTGTCCTGTTGATTCAGCGCTTCGGGGCGCAGGAGTACGGGGCGTGCCGAAGATGGCTCGGCTGAAGAGAGCATTGCGGCAATTTGACGGGCGGCGGCGAGATTTTCCTGCCACGATAAGCTGCCGTTTGCCATATCGCTACCTACGGCAAGCATCAGCTGTGCGGCGGATGTATCGCCTACCGTTCCGCGGCTTTTGACGATCCTGCCGTCGGTGGTATAGATCCCGTCGCGCCTGACATCGAGACAATAGTGAAGCGAAGGGTAGAGAATGCGGTATTCGGCGAGTACGGTTTCGATGTCGGTGACAGGTTCTGTCAGGTGCAGGGAAGCGATACCGGCAGAAGCAAGGACATCGCTGATGATCGTGCCGATTGCGGTGACGGTCTCATCCTGATTATCGGAGGTGAAGGGATACGAGGCGGGAAGACGGTCTGTTCATTCTTGCCAGTAGGCTTCGCTTGGGTCGCTGTGATAGATCAGGATCATCGGTTTGGTATCGAAGAGATGCTTGGGGAAGACATAGGCTTCAAGCGCCTCGGCATCTACCGCATAGGAGGTGCTGTTTTGAATCACTGTCGTATGATCTGAAAGGTCGACGGCAACACTTGTGCGATAGAGCACTTCTTCCTCGGCGGGCGTTTTTTCTGTGGTGATGGGATCGCTTTCGGCAGGTGTTGTGGAAAACACTTCCTTTTCGTTTGCCAGAAAGGCTTTGAGAAGCAGACGCTGTGTGCGGTTGGTGTCGCTGATGATCTCGTAGAGCATATAGGTAAATGCGGTGAACAGTGCCGCAAGGGCGATCAGTGCGATCAGGATGCGAAAGATCTTTTCGCGCTTTTGAGGTGGGGTTTCTTGTTTCATATAGTTGTCCTTTCACTTTTTTGGATGGCATCTTCTATGGCAGAAGCGATCACATGGGAAAGCAATGAATTGAGGCGGTCGGCGTCGGGAGGGGTGACGAAATAAGGCTCATTTTCACGAAGTGTTTCTTCAATCGTTTCATTCAGCGCCCCCAAACCCACTGCCTCCAGCGTTCGGAAAACGAGCGTCGCCGAAGAAACGACCGAAGGAACACCGATGGCAATGACCGGGACACCCAGGGTATCTTGGGAGATTGCAAGGCGGTGATTCCCGACCCCTGAGCCCGGGACAATACCGCTTGTGGTAAGCTGCAGCGTGTGATACAGTCGGGCAGTACTTTCTGCTGCCAGCGCATCGATACAAATTATATGTGTGGCATCGGTAGCATTCCGAGCGCCCTGTATCAGCGTGAAGCTTTCGATACCGGTTTTTCCGATCACGCCGGGAGCGATAGCAAATACCGAAGGGCAGGGGTCGGTATCGCTGAGCTTGCCCGTGACACGGATGGCATCGACGGTTTCGGGACCGATCGCATCAGCGGTAACGGCGGCATTGCCGAGTCCCACGATCAGAACGCGCCGAACGGGCGTATGGGTCTGCACGAGGAGTTCTCGCAGTTTTTTCGCCAGAACATCGGTGAGTGCGCCGATCGTTTCCTCGGTAAAGGACAGTGTGAGATAGTCTCCGATCGGACGGGAAAAGCGCTTGCTTCCTTCGGGCGAGGTGATCGAAAGCGCAAATATGTCAATGCCGTTTTCGCTGTTTGCCCGATGGTGAAAGCCCTCCTCGCCGAGGTGCGCCTGAGCCATTTCAATGGCAAGATCGGTTCGTGTTCGCCAGTTCACATAAAACTCCTTTCCTATCAGATACGGCTTTTGGTGTCGTATTAAAGTTTTATCCCATACTGTGACTTTTTATGCAGATTTTTCCAAAGAAATCTTGCCGAAAATCGCAAAAAGCTATGTGAAAAATACACAAAAAAAATCGAAACTTTTGTGCAACAGCACGAAAAGTCAAAAACTGCGATTTTCAGGAAAATTATCTCTTGATAAAGTTGATTTTTAATGCTATAATAGTACAGAATTACTGTATAGTGATATGCTGTACAAGTCTGTACATTAGGTCGATGTGTCAACCCAATGCACAAAGCCAAGGAGGACAATGTTTTGAAAAGTTTGAAAAAAGCTCTGGCGATCGTGTTCGCTCTTCTGATGATCAGCGCCTCGATCGTAACGCTCAGCTCTTGCGGTAAGGTTACCTCGGATAATCCCGGTGCGATCATCAATGTGTATATGCCTTACTCGGTTAGCCTTGACCCCGCTACCGCTTATGCCGATGATGCAAGCTCCAAGTTGCTCTCGCTTGTTTATGAGGGTCTTACTTATATTGATGCCAAAGGCAAGCTCAAGGGCGCTGTTGCTGATGAATGGGAGATCTATACCGACCGTGACGGCAATCAGGTCATTGATATCAAATTGAAAACAACCAGATGGAGCGATGGCACCAATGTCGACGCGGAAGACTTTTTGGATTCTTGGGAAAGAATTCTTGATCCCGCGTTCAACTGCGAAGCCGCTTCGCTGCTCTTCCCGATTCAGAATGCTATCGCTGTTAAGCGCGGCGAAATGACACTTTCCGATCTCGGTATCCGTGCATCCTCTCAGGATACGCTTACGGTAATTCTTGAGGACTGGGCAGATCCCGAAGCGTTCTTGAGAAACTGCGCGTCGGTTGCGCTTTACCCCATTCGTAAGGACGTTATCAACAAGATCTATGACAGAGATTCCGGTAAGGAAAATGACTGGTCGACGGTCATTGCCATTATGCAGACCAACGGTCCGTTCTTTCTGAAGGGCGTTTCTTTCGGTTCGATTCAGGAAGGTGTTTCCAGCCGTCCTTATCTCGTTCTTGAACGTAACACCAACTACTATCTTGATCCCGAAAAGAATGAAAGTCTTGATAAGTACGTTGTGCCTTACAGAATTCACGTGAATATGACTTACGGCAACGACGATGTTGCGAACTTCGTGAACAAGAAGTATGATGAAGTTGCGGCGGCTTACTATAAGCAGCATAAGAGCCAGATTCTTGACGACACGGTTGCTGAAATGAGAGCTGCTATGACCGATGAAGAATATGCAGCCCTCGGTGCAAAGCCTGCCGATGTTCTGAAGGAACGCGCTCTTGCCAAGATCAAGGATGATATTGCCAAGGAATATTCGCTTGACTACGCAACACAGGTTCTCGAAACCATTCGCGTCAACAAGGATTATTTCTATTCCGAATACAACGCAGGTAACGTGCTTTACAACTCCTCGCTTCCGCAGAGTGAAGATGTTCAGGATGTGGAAAAGGTCAACAGTATGATGACCGGTGCGTTCTATTTCAATACCAAGAATGAGATTCTCGACGATGCCAAGGTAAGACAGGCGCTTTCGCTTGCACTTGACAGAGAAGCGATCGCAACGCTTGCCAAGAACGGCAAGGCAGCAAGCACCATTATTACCGAAGGTGTATTTGAAACCGACCGCAAGACCTCGTTCAAGGCAAACAGCTCCTCTTATGCGATCTCCACCACCGGCGACCTTGCTGCCGCAAAATCGCTTCTGCAGTCGGCAGGCGTTAGCTCGGGCAGCTTTATGATCACGGTTCGTCCTACCGAAGCTGATGTTCTGATTGCACAGTATGCCGCAGAGGTATGGGGCGAGCTTGGCTTCACGGTTGGTATTCGTGTTTGCGGATACAACATCACGACCTACACCGAGCGCCAGCTTGTTGCAACCGATAAGAAGGATGAAAACGGCAAGTCGATCAAGGAATGGCAGGATGTCATTATTTACGACGGTCTTCTCCACGACACCTATCTGGATGCTTACAATGCTTCTGATTTCGATGTGATCCTTTGCGATATGAATATGCTTTCGACCGATGCATTCCCCGTGCTTGCACAGTTCGCGGGTATCTATTCCTGCAGAGCGTATGACTTTACCGATGTCAGCAACTTCGATAAGCTTGTTGTTGGTGTTACCGGCTATTATAACGAGGCATATGACACCCTGATGACGCAGGCTCTTCAGGAAAAGGATGCCGCAAAACGTGCGCAGCTCCTCCATCAGGCTGAAGAAATGATCCTTGAGGATATGCCTGTTACGCCCATCATTCATTACGAAAATACCTTTATTGTATCGGATGAATTGGATGATGTGGATACCAACTATTTCGGCGCTTCTGTCTTTACCGAAACCTCGTACGATAACTACGTTGCTGAGATTGAAGAAGAGGCTGTCGAAACGACGGTTGCTCCTTCCACGGAAGCTGCTCCCTCGGAAGAATAATACAATCTCACCGTGAAAACGTGTGGGCGGATGGTTTGACATCAGCCCACACGTATTTTATCCCAATTTGTGAAAAGAACATACGTAAGTAAAAAGAAAGGTTATTCCTTATGGCACAGCTTCGTGATAAAAATGACATAAAAATCTTTATTCTGTATCTTCTTCACAACATCAATCAACCGATGGAGTTCACCGATATTAATGATATTGTGGTGCAGGACGGTGTTGTGGGAGCGATTGAATTTGCCGAATGCTTTGCGGAGTTACTGGATGCGGGTCACGTCCTTGAAATTGTGGAGGACGGTGTTGGCTACTATATCATTTCCGATCAGGGTATTCAGATTTCCGAAAGTCTTTCTTCAGAGCTGCTTGGATTTATCAAAAATAAAAGCTTGAAAAGCGCACTTCGCCTGATCTCGTTTAAAAATGGCGGCAATCATATTGAAACATCATTCAAAAGCCGTGCTGACGGTAAGATCGATTTTATTTGCCGTATTGTCAGTCCGACCGATACGGTTCTGGAGGTCAAGATCGCGGCAGAAAACGAAAATCAGTTGGAATTGATGAAATATAATTTCGACGATCACCCCGAGGTGATCTATCGCGGTGTTCTTGCGCTTTTGACAGGGGAGCTTGACTTCCTTCTCAACTGAATGTGAACACTTTGTGCAGGCTTGGTGAAAAAAATTAAAACTTTTTTTCAAGGTTTGGTGGAAAAATTTCTAAAGATTATTGACAATTTGTAAAATTGTGATATAATATCCTCACAAGTATCTATTTTTATTGATATTTGTGAGGATATTTTTGATAGAGTTTATTCGGTGAGGAATTATGGCAGAAGTGCTCGCAATATTGAAAGCCATTCAATCGGGCAATGAGAATGCTTTTGCTGAGCTTTTATCACAGTATCAACCCTTGATCCAAAAGATGGCGCAGAGTTTTTTGAATGTCTGTCCTGAGCTGGACAGAGAAGATCTGATTCAAGAGGCATCCCTTGCGTTGTCCAATGCGGCAAAGCATTACCGTTTGGACGAGACCGGGGTCACCTTTGGCTTGTATGCGAAGATCTGTATCAAAAACCGTCTGATCTCGATCGTGTGAAAACACCGTAAAACTGTGCAGACACCGACAGTCACGGTGCGTAAAGCTGCAGGACCTAAGGTGAAGCTTGCATTACCAAAGGATTTCTCTTTGGAGGAATGCAGAGCCTTGTTATCTCGTTTTGAAAATCAGGTCTTGACACTTTACGCAGAAGGACACTCTTATTCTGAAATGGCACAGGAGCTTTCCTGCAGTGTAAAATCGATCGATAATGCGATATATCGAATTAAAAGTAAGATTCGCGCATTGGTCCCGCCGAATTCATAAGCCGGGGCTCTCGGATCGCGATTCTTCTTTTCATTTTATACCTATGCCACTGTAGCTTAATAAGAGCGTTGTACTTGTGCAAAGATGACGGTTTGAGTCCGTCCGGGGTGAAAAAATCATTTCTTTATTTAAGGCGAGGAGAAAAGTATGTACCAGGACATCACATTGAAATGCAAGGATTGCGGCGAAGATTTTGTATTTACCGCAGGCGAACAGGAATTTTACGCTGAAAAGGGATTCCAGAATCAGCCTCAGAGATGCAAGACCTGCCGTGACGCACGCAAGAATGCAGGCAAAACACCCAGAGAGATGTTTGAAACTGTATGCGCTAACTGCGGAAAGACTGCTAAAGTTCCTTTCCAGCCCAACAGCGACAGACCTGTATACTGCAGCGAATGCTTTGCAGCAATGAAGGCAGCTCAATAATTAACGAACTTCGTTAACAAGCTTATTTTACAAGCATTGAGAACTTGATTGAATACATCAACTGTCAGCAAATAACGCGCCTTGCGGGTTTCCGCTCAGGCGTGTTATTTGTTTTTTTGCGGATTTCGAAAAAAACTATATACAAATTTCTTTTTTTGTGCTATACTGTAACTGTGAATTCAAAAAATAAGACGAGGACGATCAAGATGAATACCAAAAATAAACGGTTTGACAAAACAAGACAGGATTCTGCCAAGCGCCATGTTGAAACGGTGGAGGTTGACGAGAATCTGATCTACGGAAGAAATGCCGTTATGGAGGCGATCAAGAGCGGCAGAGATATTGAAAAAATCTTTATGCAAAAAGGCGAGCGCGAGGGCTCGATTCGCGTGATCGCAGCGCTTGCGCGTGAACGGTCGATTCCTTTTGTGGAGGTGTCTTCACAAAAGATAGAAGAAATGACCGCTTCGGGTGCTCATCAGGGTGTGGCGGCGCTTTGCTCGCCGGTAACCTATGTGACACTGGACGATCTTTTTGCCAAGGCGGAAGAAAAGGGAGAAGCGCCGTTCTTTGTGATTTGTGACGATATCAGTGATCCGCACAATCTCGGCGCGATCATCCGCTCCGCGGAATGCTGCGGCGTGAACGGTGTGATCCTTCCCAAGCGTCATTCTGCGCCGATTACTTCGGTGGCAGTCAAGGCTTCTGCCGGTGCGGTTCACCATATGCCGATTGCCAAGGTTTCGAATATTGCCACGACGGTTGACCGACTCAAGGAATGCGGTGTCTGGATCTATGGCGCGGAAGCCGGTGGCAAGACTGCGTGGGAAACCGATATGAAGGGTGCGATCGCGGTCGTGATGGGCAGCGAGGGAAACGGTATTTCGCGGCTTGTCAAAGAAAAATGTGATTTTATTGTTTCCATTCCTATGTACGGACAGGTGAACTCGTTTAATGTATCCTGTGCGGCATCGATTATTTTGTGTGAGGCGGCAAAACAGCGCCATTAGTATCGATTGGGAATGTGTGTGAACCAAGGAGGTGAGGTTGTATGCCAAATGGCGAAAATAAAAGCGGTGCACCGCTGAGCCTGCAGGAGCTTTTGGCACTTTTGAAAAGCGAACACGGGGAAGATGCGTTGACGCCAAACAAGAAAAAGACCGATCCTTCCGATGTATCGGATGAGGATTCGATTGATGATTTCGAATTCGACGATTCACCGATCGAAGCGGATTATTTGAACTATAACCGAATAGGGGTTGGCATTACGACAACGCCTGTCAAAAAAAATATGTCTGATGATGCGAAAGAGGAGTTGGACGAGAAAACCCCAGAAGATCCGACTGCGGTGACGGACGGTGCTGTTGATGTGATGGATGAAGATGCGGAGGATGGTGACCCCGTCGTGAATGATACCAAAGACGGTGACGCGGAAGAGGGTGACGAAGATGTACCGCTTGTCAAGGATGAAACATCCGATGTGACTGTCACG
>JAFTKF010000057.1 GCA_017453405.1 Clostridia bacterium | reverse complement strand
GGCACTATCTGTCACATAAAGCCACTGCCTCTCAGAAGGAGGCATTACAGAAAGGATAAGCTATGAACTCCAGTCTCGAAGGAATGATTGAAACCTCTCTCGACAGCTTGAAAAAAATCGTCGATGTGAACACCGTCGTCGGTGAGCCCATCAAAACCGAAAGCGGCACTACGGTGATCCCGATCTCCAAGGTATCGCTGGGCTACGTTTCGGGCGGCACCGATTTCCACACCAAAAAATCCGCCGATAAGGGCTTTGCCGGAGGCGGCGGCTCGGGTGTTACCATTCTCCCGCTCGGTTTTCTTGTGATCAAGGAAAGCGGCAATGTCGAATTTTTAGCCGCTGAGCTGAAAAGTCAGTCCGGCCCTGTCGGCTCGATCGTCGATCTGATCGAAAAATCCCCCGACATTGTGGAAAAGTTCAAAAAGCTTTTCTCTAAGCCCAAGACAGAAGAGCCTGCCGAACCCATCACCAACGCATAAAAGCCTTTGGACCGTCATACAGTAATAAAAAAACAAAGGCGGTCTTTTTGTGAAATATATTCTTTCAAGCACAGCACTGCTTCTTGTCCTGCCCCTTCTGATTTTCTCGCTGATGGGTGACTTCATTGCCTATACTGCGCCCGCAGATTCAATCGCGCAACCCACACTGCAAGAAACACAAGCCCCACATATCTATCCCGCTCCCACGCTTTCGCTTTCGGCAAAGCACGCGGTGCTCATCACCGCAAACGGCGATGTGGTGTATGCCAAGAACGCCTATGAAAAAGCCGAAATGGCATCCACGACCAAGATCATGACCGCCCTTCTGACCGCCGAATATCTTGAAAAGCACTCGTATGCGGTAACGACCACCGTCACAAGCCGCGCGCAAGGGGTAGAAGGCTCTTCGGTCTATCTGGAAGAGGGCGAGACCGTGCGCGTTCTTGACCTTCTCTATGCGCTTCTGCTTGCCTCTGCCAACGATGCCGCTGTGGCACTTGCCGAAGCGGTGGGCGGAACGGTCCAGGATTTTGTCGCCTTGATGAATGAAAAAAGCCGCTCTCTTGCCCTTGACAATACAAACTTTCAGAATCCCCACGGATTGCCCTCGGAGGAGCACTATACCACCGCCTATTCGCTTGCCCGCCTGATGGCATACGCGATGAAAAATCCCCTGTTTGCGCGTGTCAGCGCTACGACACGCTACACGATGCAAACCGATCGCGCCACGCGGCATATTGTCAATCACAACCGCCTTTTGACAAGCTACGACGGCACACTTGGCGGCAAGACCGGCTTCACCAAGCGGGCAGGTCGCTGTCTTGTCACAGCCGCCGAGCGCGAGGGCGTGCGCCTGTTTGCCGTGACCCTGTCAGCGCCCGACGACTGGAACGATCATAAAACGCTCTTTGACTACGGCTTTTCCGCGATCGAAGCCGTCACGGTCCCTGCCGAGCGCTATGTGCTTTCGGTGATCAACGGAAAATCCGAAGCGGACGAAAAGGCTGACCTTGTGGCGGTGAGCGATCCTATTGTGCTGATGCTTCCGAAGACACGAGGGAAGCTAACGCTGTCACGGGAACTACCGCGCTTC
Source organism: Clostridia bacterium (assembly GCA_017453405.1). GTDB lineage: Bacteria > Bacillota > Clostridia > Oscillospirales > CAG-272 > RGIG1993. The sequence continues at coordinate 11,206 of JAFTKF010000057.1, read as the reverse complement.
GTCTATGCCCCGATCGCGAAGGGAGATCCCGTCGGTCGGATCGTCGTCCTTCTTGACGGCACACCCATCGCCGAAACGCCGCTTTACGCCGAAGCCGCCAAGGAAGCGCAAGAAAAGCCAAGCATCTGGGAACGCCTCTTTTCTTAGTACGAAATCTTTCAAAATAACGATAAAAACAAGGATAACAACTATGGAACCGATCAAAATTCAAAAACATCTTGCCGATTGCGGACTGATGAGCCGCCGTGCCGCCGAGCGCGAGATCGAGCTGGGACTTGTCAAGGTCAACGGCGAGGTTGCCACCATCGGGATGCGCATTGATCCCGCCAAGGACCGTGTGACCTATAAAGGCATCACGGTTGCCAAAAAGCGCGGTGCGCACCACACCTATGTTATGCTCCACAAGCCCACCGGCTATGTCACCACAATGGCGGATGACAAGGGCAGAAAGACGGTTGCCGATCTCGTTGCGGATGTCGGCGTGCGCCTGTTCCCGGTCGGCAGACTCGATATGGACTCGGAAGGACTGCTTCTCTTCACCGATGACGGCGAGCTTGCCAACGCCCTGACCCACCCCCGTCACCACATTGCCAAATATTACGAAGTCACCGTCGAGGGTGCTGTCAACCGCCCCACTTTGACGAAGCTTTCCTCCGAAATGGAGATCGACGGCTACAAGATCCTGCCCGTCAACTGCGCAATCGTAAAAAAATCGGAGGATCGCACGATCCTTTCGATGGAGCTGTTTGAAGGCAGAAACCGTCAGATCCGCAAAATGTGCGAGGTCTGCGAGCTTACGGTCAAACGCCTGAAGCGCGTGGCGCTCGGCGATCTGGAGCTTGATGTTGCCAAGGGAAAATGGCGCTATCTTGACAAAAACGAGGTCGATTATCTCAAGGAAGCCTGCGGTCTTCTCGACAAGACAAAGCCCTCTGCCGCAAAGCTCAAGAAGGGCGTTAAGGCGCGCGGTACGTATCAGCCCAAAGCCCCCAAGCAGTCCATGACATCCGCCGAAAAAAAGCCTTCCCGTAAGCCCAAAGCAGAGTAAGGAGGATCATCGATGCTCAGAATCATTCCCATTCAGACCAAAGACGAGCAAGAAACGCTGATGAGGGCTTGCTCAATTCCCTTCCGCTATGATGCGATGGCGTATGCCGCCTACGAAGGCGACACCCTTGTGGGAGGTGCGCAGTTTTATTTGAAGGGCACTGCCTGCTACCTTGTGGATATCCGCTCGCCCGAGGGCGTTGAGGACGAGGAAGCCTTATTCATTATGGGCAGAGGACTGCTCAATTTCGTCGATCTCTGCGGCATCCACGATGCCTACGCCATCAACGAAGGCAATATGGACAAAAAGCTGATTGCGAAGATCGGCTTCTGGAAAAACGAAAAGGGCGAGGAGTATATGAATCTCCGCGGCTTCTTTACCTCTCACAAGCACTGATGATACTTGTCACACGACAAAACCCGACCGAACCCGAGCGTGAATGCTCGGTCTTGGTCGGGTTTTTATTGATCTGTGAGGGGCAATACCGCATGTCGCGTTTTCTCACGCCGCTAAAGGCGGCTTACAGCTCGGCAGTACCGAAGAGAAAATAGCGAAGCTTTGCGCCGAAGGATCTGAGACGCGCGTCCTTGGCGATGCAGGGACGAACCGTCGCTTTAGCGGAAATGATGATCGAAAGCAAAAAGACAAAAAACTGATTGAATACGATCACCATACCGCAGATCAAATAAATGATCATCGGCAGTGTGAAGGCGGTCTTCCAGCCGGCGGTATTCACCTGCTTGGTCTTGACCGGCTTATAGATGCCGTCCGCAATGGCTTGCAGAGCCTCTTGCTCGGTAGGATCGCGATCGAGACCCAGTGCCTGACGAACCTCCCACTTGTTATAGGTATGGCGTTTCACATCGTTGGGATCCCAATAATCAAAATGTGTCTTCACGCCCTTGAAATGCGCCGACCACTGCACAGTCACGAAATAGACAATGATCGCACCGATGAGCGCCAGAACGCCGATCCAGACACCGCCGTCAGAGCCGTCGTTATGATTTTCCACAACATTCATCAGCAATATCAAAAGAAGGGGCGAATGCACAACCGTCAGCAGTAAGACCGCAAACTGATACGCAACCGTCTTCCATTTATACGAGCGATCGCTTCCACCGGTATAGCCGCCCGAGAAAGCTTTGCTTTTCTTGGTCTTATAGTCCGGAACAATATGGAATAAGTAGAGAGCGACACAACCGAAAAAGCCGTAATCGTCAAGATACGGTTCATCACGCGCGTCAATATCCCAACCGGTGAAAATGGCAATAAACGCAATCAGATTGACGATCAGCATCAAAGGAAGCTGTAACGGTGAGACGATAAGATCAAGAATATTATAGCCAAACCACGTGCCTCCACCGAAACGGATCAGGCGAACGAGCTTGTTCACGCCCAACAAGAGGGCAAGCGAAAGGATCGCAAGAAAAATACCGCCGCCAATCTCTTCTCTGCTGACTACGCTGTAAATGCTATACCCGAAAAATGCGGCAAGTCCCGTCTGAAGCGCCGCAAATGGTGTCATAACAAACACCGAGAATAACCATGCTTTCATACAAAATCCTCTTTTCTGATGATTTTTTATAATACCGATGTCGTAATTATAGCATACTTTTATATCAAATGCAATATTTTTTATTTCAAATACAGGATTTTTTGCATATCTTTGATACTTAGCAATATTCGTCTTGTGGATATATAAAAAGAACTCGTCCGTTCGCGAAAAAGCGGGGTATAGAAATGTGCATAAAATGCGCCGTTGTCAAACGCCGGCAGGAATTGTGGGCGCTTGACAACGGCTGATTTTAGTAAGGGGGGGTCTTGGGGTGCTTTTTGAGAAAAAGCGCCCCAAACCCCGCAAAAACTTTTGAAATGGGGGCAAGAATGAGGTATCTGCTATTTTAAAAAAATGACAGAGATGATGTTATGTATCGAGCTTCATATCGCCGTCTTTGATCTTGCCGAGCTTGCGAAGCAGCTCGGTAACGCCAAGCGAGACGGCGGCAGGGATGATCACGTGTACAAGAAGAATTTCAATCAGCACAAGATACCAGCTTTTTCCCTCTACCGACCCTTCGATTCCCGCACGCATCGCGCTGAAGGCATTGATCTGACCGACAAGCCCCGAAGTGCCCATACCCGAGCCAACACTGTTGTTGAGCATTTTGAACACCACCGAGGACAAAGGTCCTACCACGGCAGACGCCACCGTAGGTCCGAGCCAGATCCAGGGATTTCTGACGATATTCGGCATCTGCAGCATCGATGTACCGATGCCCTGCGAAACAAGACCGCCCACGCGATTTTCACGGAAGGAGGCAACGGCAAAGCCTACCATCTGTGCCGAACAGCCTGCTGCCGCAGCAGCCGCGGCAAGTGCCAAGCCGTAATGCGTGTTTGCTCCCGCAAACACCACCACGCCGATGGCGGCAGAGGAAATGGGAAGCGTCAAGGCAAGACCCATTACGACCGCAACAAGAATACCCATCAGAAAGGGTTGGCGCTCGGTGCTCCAGCCCACAAAACCGCTGATCGCCGATGTGAACGCGGCAATTCCCTTGCCCGTCAGAAGTCCTGCGGCACTGCCCGCCGCTACCGTCGCGATTGGGGTCACGAGAATGTCCACACGGGTCTTGCCCGATACCAGTCGACCGATCGCCATACCGACCATCGATGCGATAAAGGCATTGAGAGGATCGCCGGGCTTTCCCTGCGAGATCGCGGCAAGGGGTGCGCCCGAGCCGAGCGAGAGCGCGATAAGATCCGCGGCAAACGCGCCCACAAAGCCGCACGCGCCGCTTGCCACCGTCACAAGCGGAGACTGCTTGAATTTGTACGCAATACCCACGCCGATGCCCACGCCCATCAGGGTCTTGGTCAGATTGGCAACGTACAAAAGCAGATTACCGACAAAGCTTCCCTTCAAAAATCCGATCGCGGCAATCTCCGCTAAGATCGTTCCCACAATCAATGTGGCAAACAAACCGAGTGCCATACCCGAAAATCCGTCAATGAAAATGCAGTGCAACAGTGCTTTTGCTTTTTCCTTTAGCTTCATCATAAACCTCACGTCCTTTTTGTTATTTTTTTGACACAGCCCATAAAGCAAGAGAGAGCTGTTACCGCGTAACAGCTCTGTCAAAACTCAAATTAGTGCACGGAAGCCGTTGCCGACAATATCACTGGTATCGTCGACCAGCAGAAATGCGTGATCGTCGATGGTTTTGATCTCGTCGCGGACGACTGCCGCCTGACGGACATTCATCACCGCCAGTACGATATATTTTTTCTCGTGCGTATAGACACCGACGCCCTGCCACATTGTAGCACCGCGTCCGATGACCTTGTTGATGTATTCCCCGACCTCTTCGGGATAGGTGGTAATAATGATGCAGTATTTCGAGCGGTTCATACTGAGATTCACGCGATCGACGATTAGACTCTTCGCGAACAACCCCAGTGCGGACAGAAGCCCGATCTCCACACCGTAGGAGAAGGAAACGAGCATGATCAATGAATCCACGCAAAGAAGCGCCTTACCGCTTTCGATACGGGTATATTTCTTTAAGATCATCGCAATGATATCCGTGCCGCCACCCGAGCCGTTGTAATAAAAAACAATCGCCGAGCCAATGGCGGGAAGCACCACCGCAAGGATCAGCTCCAGCACCAGATTATCGGTCAGAGGATAGCGATTCTGCCCTTCGGGAAGCCCGACCGTTCCGAAAAATTCGATCGCCATACCGACGAGCGAGAGCAAAATGCTGGTATACACCGTTTTAAAGCCAAAATCCTTGCCGAGAAAGGCAAAGCCGACCAGCAAAAGCAGTACGTTCAGCACCAGAACCAGTGTCGCGGGGGTCAGCCACGCGGGGAGAAAGGGGGCTGCAACGATCGAAAGACCGGTCACGCCGCCCATAACAAATTGGTTGGGGATCGCAAAAATATAAAGCCCGACCGTCACCAGTAATGTGCCGACCGATAAAAGCAGGTATTCCTTCAGAATCTTGCCGATTCGGATATTCTTTTCGATCACCTTATTTTTTTCCATGAAGCAACCTCATATGACTCCGTGTGATTTCTTGATAAACATTATAGCACCATTCAAAAAAATGTCAATAGTCCCACATAAATTCCCACAAATTTTACAAAATTCTCACGAAGTCCGCTCTCTCTTCTTGTAAACAAACTGCCCTCTCTTCGCCTTTTCACCCGAAAAATGCGATAAAGTTTCGCTTATCTCTTTACTTTTTCGGCGATTTATAGTACAATAAAAGCAATGACAACAAAAGACTGTAAAGGAGACCTCCTATGCCCGAGCTTCTTGCCCCCGCAGGCAATTTTGAAAAACTGAAAACCGCCCTGTTATACGGTGCTGATGCCGTTTATCTCTCGGGCAAGACCTTCGGTATGCGCTCCGCCGCCAAGAATTTTACGCTTGATGAGATCCGCGAAGCCGTGGCATACACGCATAAGCGCCAAAAAAAGGTCTATCTCACCGTCAATGTCACACCGCACACCGATGAATACGATGCGCTTGCCGACTATTTCCGCGCCCTTTCGGATTCGGGCATTGATGCCATCATCGTTGCCGATGTGGGCGTTGCCTCGCTTGCCAAAGAGCTGATTCCTCATATTCCGCTTCACGTCAGCACGCAAGCAGGCTGTGTCAGCCACAGAGACTGTCTCTTCTGGTATCGCTTCGGCGCAACCCGTGTTGTACTCGCGCGCGAGCTTTCCTTAGAAGAAATCAAAAAGATCCGCGCAAGTGTACCCAAGGATCTGGAGCTTGAAGCCTTTATCCACGGCTCTATGTGCGTATCCTTCAGCGGACGCTGTCTGCTTTCGCAGTATATTGTAGATCGAGATGCCAATCGCGGTGAATGCGCCCAGCCCTGCCGCTGGGAGTATAAGCTTTATGAGATCGCCGAGGTCAAGCGCGACGGTATGCGAATGGAGCTTATCGAAAACGACTGCGGCAGTTATATCCTTGCCAGCCGCGATATGTGTATGATCGAGCACATCCCCGAATTGATGCAATCGGGAATCGCCTCCTTCAAGATCGAGGGCAGAATGAAATCGGCATATTACGCCGCCGTCACCGCCAACTGCTACCGTATGGCGATCGATGCCTATGAAAAAGATCCCACGGGCTATACCTACGATCCCGCCCTTTTCACCGAGCTTGAAAGCGTCAATCACCGCGAATATTGCACCGGCTACTTTTTCGATCACCCGATGAAAAACCCCCAGCTTGTCACACGCCCGGGCTATCTTGCCGAAAAGGCGTATCTTGCTTACGCGCTGGGCTATGACGAAGAAACAGGACTTGCTTCTTTCGTTCAGCGCAATAAATTTTCGGTGGGCGATACCGTCGAATTATTAACACCCGGAAAAGTCGGTGTCCCCCTCACGGTCACAGCACTCTACGATGCCGATAATACCCCCGTGGATGCCGTTCCGCATCCCTATATGTCCTTCACTATGCCCGTCCCCTTCCCGGTAAAGGAGGGTGACATCCTGCGAATGGGCTGATTTTTCTAAAAAGGAGGTGGCAGGATGCCGCTTTGGTTGATTCTCACGCTTTGCGCCTACCTTGTTCTGATCACGCCGACGGCAATGCTCGTCACCCGCCTGCTTTCAAAAAAACGCTCTGCCTTGATCGGACTTCTCGTGCCCTTATGTCTCACGGCTCTTTCGTATGCCGCGTCCCTTGTGATCTTCTTAAAACTCTCGCCCTCGGCAGGGCTTATTGCCTTCGGGCTTTTCTATCTTGCCGCACTTGCCAGCTTTCTCGTCTTTTCGGTTTTGCGCATCAAGCGTTACCGTACCCTGCGCGAGGCATATGAAAAACAAAAACGCGCCCGTCGCCCCGCCGCGTATGCTTCCTTGAAGCTGAAGCGACAGCTCAAAGGCTTTTCCTGCCCCTCGCCCCTCTCGGTTGCCGATCAGCACGAAGTCGTTATCCTTCTTGAAAACCGCAACGACCCCAAGGCGCTTGCCCCCTTTTACAACTGCCGCGAAAGCGATCTTGTGGCGATCGGCGAAGCCTTTCGCCGCTACTCTGCCGAGCGCGTCCCCGTCGGACGGGGAGAAGCCTATACCGTTCTGCCCGAGCAACGCGAATTTCTGATTCGCCTGATGACCACCGCCACCCCTGCAAGCCTGCTTGGGGGTAACGGACTTTTGTGGAACGATCAGAGCGTTGCCACCCTGATCCACAAAGCCTCGGGGCATTTTCCTTCAGAGAACTCGGTTCTCACCTTCCTTTCGGAAAGCGGCATCCTTCTTTGCGAAGAGGATTACGCCTTTACCGAAACCCCCGAAGCCAAGCTATGGGAACGCACGCAGTTTGAAAAGATCCGTATGTCCGCCTTAGAGCGCTCTGCCACCATCTTCTGGGTCTATACGCGGCATATCCAAGGTCTGCCCTATACCGTTCTCTGTGCCACCAATCCCGAATACCCCACGGCGTTCGGCATTTATAAAGAAAACAGCGGTCTTTCGGACTTTCTTTCCAAGCTGACACAGTTAAGCAGTCAGCCGCTGTATGTCATTCTTTGCTTCAAGACCGCACAGTTTAAAAAATTCACCTCCCCACCTCAGAACGTGACGCTCTTCCCCTACGGCGAGCGCACCGACATACCTGATACCTGATTATGACCGACCTGATTTACCGATTGGATTTTGCCATCAATGATTGTATTGCCGAGCACCTCTCGCACCCCATCCTTGATGTGATTTTTGAATGCATCACCTTTCTCGGCGACGCGGGATGGTTCTGGATCGCCCTCACCGTCACCTTTTTGTGCTTCAAGGAGACCCGACGCTACGGCGTTGCGATGGCGATCTCCCTTGTGTTTTCGACACTGTTCACCAATATTCTCTTAAAGCCTCTGATCAACCGCCCCCGTCCGTATGAGCTTCGCCCCGAAATCGTTCTGAAAACCGATCCGCCCCACGATGCCTCCTTCCCGTCGGGTCATACCTCGGCATCCTTTGCCGCCGCCCTCGCCTTGTTTCGCGAAAACAAGCGCCTCGGCACCCCCGCCGTGATCCTTGCCGCGCTGATCGGCTATTCCCGCCTGTATTTTTATCTGCACTTTTTCACCGATGTCCTGGGCGGCACGCTGATCGGCACACTGACTGCGGTGATCTCCTACTGCCTGACACCCCTTGCCATGAAGGGTGTTACCGCACTGGAGAAAACGATCGCCGCGAAAAAGGCATCCCGCAAGAAGCACGGAAATTCATAAAGATCCACCCTGACACTTGACCGAATCCCTTCTTTTTGCTACAATAGTATCAGATCCTCTCACAAACCGTTTAAACAAAGTAGTACTCCTATGAAAACAAATAGCACGATTATCAAAGAAAAAATAAACGAATCGCTTTCCTCGGTTCTGCCCGTTGCCGCGATCGTTGCTGCGTTATGCTTTGTTTTCATTCCGGTCTCATCCGGCACGTTTCTGTCCTTTCTGGCAGGTACGGTCCTTCTTGTGATCGGTATGGGGCTGTTCTCGCTGGGCGCGGAGACCTCGATGCAGAAAATGGGCGAATATGTCGGTGTACAAATGACACGCTCCAAAAAGATCGGCTTGATCATTCTCTTATCCTTCCTCGTGGGCGTGATGATCACGGTATCCGAGCCCGACCTTTCGGTGCTTGCCGATCAGGTTTCCTCGGTCAACCGCTATCTTCTGATCCTCGCCGTCGGTCTTGGCGTGGGCGTCTTTCTGGTACTCGCGATGCTCCGCATCGTGTTCGGCTTCAAGCTTTCCTACCTGCTTCTCATTTCCTACGCCATCGTTTTCGTTTTGATGTTGTTTGTTCCCGATAATTTCATTCCCCTCGCCTTTGACTCGGGCGGTGTGACCACAGGACCGATGACCGTTCCCTTCATTATGGCACTCGGTGTAGGTGCCGCCTCGATCCGTTCGGACAAAAACGCGGAAGCCGACGCCTTCGGTCTTGTTGCCCTCTCGTCGGTCGGTCCGATCCTTGCCGTGATGCTGATCGGCGTGATCGCCAAGCCCGACAACGCCGAATGGGCAATGTCCGAAGCCCTGATCCAATCCACCACCGACCTCAGCCGCTATTTTCTTTCGGCTTTACCGCACAAGCTTCTGGAGGTCGCGATCGCACTTTTACCCATCGTGGTCTTTTTCCTGATCTATCAGCTGATCGCACAGCCGCTGTCCAAGGGCACGATCTATAAGATTTTGATCGGTGCGCTTTACACCTATGTCGGACTTGTGCTCTTTCTGACCGGTGCTTCCTGCGGCTTTATGCAGACCGGCTACGACCTCGGCAATGCCATCGCGCAAAGCAAATTCTCCTTTTTCATCGTGCCGATCGGCTGTCTTGTCGGTTACTTTACCGTCAAAGCCGAGCCTGCCGTTATCCTCTTGGAAAAGCAGGTGGAGGATGTCACCTCGGGCGCGATTCCGAGAAAAATGCTTTCGCTGTCCCTTTCGCTGGGCGTTGCCGCCGCTGTCGGGATCGCGATGCTCCGCGCACTGACCGGGGTATCCTTACTCTACTTCTTACTTCCGCTATACGGTATCGCACTGCTTCTCACCTTTGTTGCCCCCGATATTTTTACATCGATCGCCTTTGACTCGGGCGGTGTTGCCTCAGGTCCGATGACTGCCACCTTCCTTCTGCCCCTCGCGGCAGGCGTGTGTGACGGTGTCGGCGGAACAATTATGACCGATGCCTTCGGCATTGTCGCCATGGTTGCGGTCACCCCCCTCGTTACCATTCAGATTCTCGGTGTCGTTTACAAGCTTCGTCTCAAAAAGGCACGTACCGTCGAGCCTTCCGACGACGATGTCATCGAGCTGTAAAGCCGCCGTCTGTTTCATAAGAAAGGAGACTGACTATGAAAGATCTCAATATGATGCTGACCATCGTTCGGCGACAGGATGCCGAGGAATTTATCGCATTTTTCAAATCACACAACCAACCGACCGTTTTCAGTATGCGCGCTGAAGGCACAGCAAGATCCAAAACCCTTTCCTTGCTCGGAATTGAGGAAAGTGAAAAGGCTGTCTTGCTCTCGCTTGTCAGCGGAGACGCGGCAAAAGCCCTGATGAAGGGGCTTTGCCGTGAAATGTATCTCGATATGCCCGACCGCGGCATTGCCCTCACCTGCCCGTTGTCCTCTATCGGCGCAGGTGCTATGAAAACTCTCGTTCACGGAGAGATCAACGAAAAGGAAGGAACTACTATGAATACCGAAAAAGAGCTGATCGTGATCATTGCCAACCGTAACCACACCGACCTTGTCATCGATGCCGCCCGCGAGGGCGGTGCTTCGGGAGGCACACTCGTCAATGCCAAGGGCACTGCCGCCGCAGGCACTGCCACCTTTATGGGCATTACGCTTGCCTCCGAAAAGGAGATCATCCTGATCGTTGCCAAAAAAGAAGACCGCACGCCGATTATGCGCTCGGTCCTGCAGGCGGCAGGCGTCAACACCCCTGCTGAAGCTGTCTGCTTTGCCCTGCCCATTTCCGAAGCGGCAGGCTTCCGCAATTTTGATCTTGCAAGCGAAGAGGAGGCAGAATAATGCGCACGCCGCAAAAGCCCCTGCCTCATCCCAAGACCCTTGATCCCGAAGCTCTGCTTTGCGAAAGAGAGAAAAAATGGCGCGAATACCGCTTTTTGATGGTCTTTACCTTTATTTTCGTGGGGCTGATGTTCATAGAGATCCTTGTCACGGTTCTCTTGACCGATGCCCGCGACATTCCCGAATTCACCGCGCGTGACTTTGTGATCTTCTATATCTTTATCGCAGTAGAAAGCATCACGCTGATTACAACCTTTGCCGATGCCATCCTCTGTCGCCTTGCCTACAACGCCTCCATGCGAGCCGGTGAGCTGTTAGCCCTCAGGCAGTGCTATGATGCGCGCTTCAGCCTTTTGCCCAAAGGGAAGGTTCGCGTATTTTCCGCATTCGGTGCGGGGTATCTCATTCGCGGTGTCGTTCACGAAGAGAACGGTGGATACGCGTATATGCTGCAGCACTATCTTGCGATCGATCCCCGTTATGCCTCCTTCACCACCTATGACCGTGCCGACGGCTTTGCGACAATGGAAGAAGCAACCCGAGCACTTCTTCGTAACTGCTCTCTCCCCTTGGAGGAGGAATTC
>JAFTKF010000056.1 GCA_017453405.1 Clostridia bacterium | reverse complement strand
CTGACCGTAGGGCGGCTGTCCGTAAGGCGGCGTGCCGTTCGGTACCTGACCGTAGGGCGGCTGTCCGTAAGGCGGCGTGCCGTTCGGTACCTGACCGTAGGGCGGCTGTCCGTAGGGCGGCGTGCCGTTCGGCGTATGGTTTGCGGGCTTCAAACGCTTTCTCAGGATGAAATACACGATCGTGCCAAAAGGAATCACGATTTTGACTGTGGTATACGAAGCCGTTGCGACATAGGTATTGAATGTCAGGAATATACCAAGCGAGCTGTTGAAGTCAAGCTTCTCGCCAACCGTAACCGTGATCGCATACGACAGAAGGATCAGAATGATCCAAAGTGCCTTTTTAGCAATCGGGCGCTTCGCGCAGTCTATGATCATCCAGATCGAGAAGGCAATGCTGGCAAGCGAAAGCAGAATGAAAACCACCTTCATAATCATCGTCACCGCATCGGTTTTCGGGGTAATATCCAAAACGTGAAAGCCGATCAGCTTCGCCGTTTCGTCATAGGTCAGCGTAAACTGGGCTGTAGCATCGGTATCTGCCGTCACTTCATACACTGCCACAAGTGTCTCTTTGCCATTATTAATCGAGGTTTTGACAGCGGTAAAGGCAACTTCATAGGAGCTTGCCCCTTCAAAAATGCGTTCCAGCTCATCCCACACCGCATCAACGCTACCGGAAGGGTAGCCTTGGAAAATGCCGCCGTAAAAGCGCTCACCGCTCAGAACTCTTTCCATCACCGTCGTCACCTCTTCGGATTCGGCATACTCCTCCACAAGATCGCAGGACGCCAGCAAACCCACAAGCAAAACAGCGGCAAAAAGAAGCGCTAACAGTCTGTATGTTTTTTTCACGAGTGTATCCTCCTTGTTATGGTAATATGATACTGTATCTGCTTACATTATATCAAATCACATCATTCTTGTCAATACTCCGCGCAAAAAATAAAAAACCACCTCAAAAACCGCCAAGGCACCACTCTGACACACCCGATACAGCAATCGTAAAGAAAAAATATCCCACAAACCCAATCAACCGGTCTGTGGGATTATGTCGATAAACAAAAGAACAAAAAGAATGGGGAAGGAACGGCAAAGAAGCGCAAACTCAAAGTCACGCCGGCTCCTTCCGTCACGCTTCGCGTGCCCCGTCTCGCTGCGGCTCGGTCACGCTCGGGTTCACTCCCCTCGCGCCGCTTCGCTACCTCCCGGAGAAAGGCTATTGTGCGACCTCTGCATTGGTCAGGATTTTATTGTTATGAGCACATCCAAAAATGCCCTCTCCGAGAAACCGACGATTCGATCCAAATTTGCCGCAGAAGAAAAAACAAGAAAAATTGTAGGGACAGGTTTCGGCTGAATTTTCGTGTTCCTACTATTGCGCGACCTCTGCATTGATCGCCGGTTTCGACGATATCCCTATTTTAAATTCTTCGATAAAAACTCCACCCATCGGGGCTGATGGGTGGAGTAATTGAAAACCATTACAGAAGTTAATCGGCGCTCTCCTGCACCTCTGTCACTGTCACCGATACCGTTTCCACCGTGACCGCTTTGTCAAGCGCAAGGAAAACGAAATAGCTGCCACTTGCCTGATTTTGCAACTGTGGCACGGTTCTTGTTATCTTTGCTTTAAGATCCGATCCCGTCACTGTCACACCGTCAAGACGGTATGATGCGGATGTGGTAGGAGAACAAAACAAAATCACACTCAACGTATGCGTTTCAAAGAAAGCATCATCATACGCCTCTCTCGCTTCAAGCAGTTTGACCTCGTATTCAAAAAGAAGCGAATCATCTTCCGGCTCGGTATTGACACCAAGCTCCCGATACACGGCATCCAGCTCTGCCACGGAACGAATCACCCATATCTTGTTGTCATTGACAGCGGTTCCGCCTGAAAATCTCACCATCTGGTGTGTATAGTCCGATATCGGCACTTCTTCCCCAGAATCGGGCGGAGTTGTGGTAGCAACCGTTGTCTCAGTCGTTACGCTGACACCCTCGAAAACGGTCGCTTTGTCAAGCGTCAAAAAGACAAACGTGCTGTCGGTCATCCACTGCACAGTTTCAGATACGGTTATCTCAAGTGCCACCGCCAAGTCGCCGCCAACAAGCGAAACCGACATCACACGGTAGCTTAGCGATGTCGTGCCATCGGAACGCGCGATCACCACAAGCATATGCGCATCAAAAAATTCACTGTCATAGCGCGCTTTGGCATCAATCATATCATTATCGTTCGAAAATGAGCCACTAATATGAAGTTCCTCATAATACGCATTTAGCGCTCCCACCGATCGGATCACCTTGTAGGGTGCATCGTCATCATTAAGATCGATCCACGGGCGCGAAACGATCTCACATTGATAATCAAGCGCAATCGGCTCAGCTTCGGTCGTATCGGGCGCCGTTGTCAGAAAAGCTGTTGACGAAATGTCTGTCGAACCATCGGTGCGGGCCTCTTCCGACGTCGTCACCTCAGCATCTTCGCAGGATAACAGCACAAAAACCACGCCGATCAAAAGAATCAGGAATACCAATATCTTTTTCATACAATCCATCCAAAACAGTTATCGCGTATCATAGCATCACTTTTTAAGCAATATTTACATATTTATAATACAACATTTTCCAAGCATTGTCAATAGCCTGCAAGATAATGATAACAAATATTACTTTTATTGCCCTAGCGTGTGATTGGCTTTTACAAAAGCTTTTTTCATTTTCACTGTAACAACGATCGGCTTGATACCCTCATAGAGCATCAAGCCGATGTTTGATATTCTGTTTTATTCCATATCGGTTGCTTTCTGAATCTCTCGGAAGGCTTCGTCAAGATAGTCGTTTTCCATCAGCTCCAGCATACCTCTGTCGCACAAAGCGGCAAGCTTCGGATCGATCGGAATCTTGGCAAGCACCTTAATGCCGTGCTTTTCGGCAACCTCATCAATGTGGCTTTCACCGTAGATATAATGGCGTTTGCCGCAATCACCGCATTCAAAGTAGCTGTAATTCTCCACAATACCGAGAATCGGCACGTTCATCAGCTTTGCCATCGTCACTGCCTTTTCCACGATCATCGAAACGAGATCCTGCGGAGAGGTGACGATAACAATGCCGTCAATCGGGAGAGACTGAAAGACCGTCAGCGGCACATCGCCCGTTCCGGGAGGCATATCGACATACATATAGTCGACCTCGCCCCAGCAAACATCGGTCCAGAACTGCTTGACCGTTCCCGCGATCACAGGGCCGCGCCATACCACGGGCTTTGTCTCGTCATCCAGAAGCAGATTCACGCTCATCAAGCGAATACCCGTCTTGGTCTCCAAGGGATACATACCATATTCCGAGCCGGTAACCTCGCCCTTTGCGGCAAAGATTTTCGGAATCGAAGGACCGGTAATATCGGCGTCCAGAATAGCTGTCTGATAATTCTTTCTCTGACTGTTCACAGCAAGCATCGAGGTAACGAGCGATTTACCTACGCCGCCCTTACCGCTGACAACAGCAATCATTTTCTTTACATCACTCAAAGGATTTGCCGCTTCCAGCATACTCTTTTTATCCTTCGACGAGCAATTCGCCGAACAAGTCGAGCAGTTGTGCGTGCAACCTTCGGGAGTCTTGTTGTTTTCTTCCACGTTACAAACCTACCTTTTCAAATTGATCCATTTATCACTAGTATACCACATTTTAAAAAGATTGCAAGTGCCTTTTTGAATTTTTTTCACCTTACCGAGAGAATCCCCAAAGCAGTTGCCCATCGCGCGAATCAAAGCAAATCCTGTCGTATCCAATCATATCAAGTCATCGCAGAAGCAAAAAATACAGAAAACTGTAGTGACAGGCGTCCTCGACTGTCCAAGTGCCGTTAGATTTTTCTGTTTCTTCCCCCGAAGCAGTTTGACGGCAGTGTATCCGCAAAGCCCCTCGAAAAGCAACGGCGATATCAATGCACAAAATTCCATAAATTTCATCTCTATGCCGCCGCCCTACCGATTATGACAGAATTTTCTCAAAATTCTTGCTACAATGATTGTGACTATACAGAAAGGATCTAGCTATGGAAGATAAAAAAACCGTCTTACAAAAAACGACCGACCGTGTGCGGCAATCGGTGCATACGGTCAAGGAATTTTGCCGTGTGATGCTGGGAAAGGATCTTCTCGGCGAGGAGGAGCGCTTGCTGTCACGGCGCAGGCGGCGCACACTGCTCTTTTTCCTGCTCTATGCGACCGTATCCGCGCTCTTTTCCCTGACCGCCCTGCCCTATGGTGCGCATCCGCTCGGGTACGCCTTTTTCGCGGCAGCACCCTCTCATTACGCCCTCTTTTCTCTTTTCGGACTGCTGCTCTCGCTCTTTTGGCAGACCGATGCCGTGGTTGCGGCGTTTGTGCTCTCCCTCGGTGTCCTGATGCGCGTTCTGATCAAACGCGCGGGAACAGAACGGCGCTATTTTGAAGAAACCCGCAAGCTTCGCCTTGCCCTTGCCGCATCCCTTGCCTTTCTTGAGGGCTTTGCCCTCTCGGCGCTGGCAGGCTTTTCACAAGCCTCGCTCATAGCCTTGGCAGTCACCACCCTTTCAGCGCCCGTATTCGCCCTGCTCTTCTCGCTGATCACCTCTCCCACCAAGGACGGCGCTTGGCGTGAGATCGGCAGACTGTCCATCGTCTTTTTTCTGGTGTACGCGCTGGATACCGTCGGGCTGTTCGGCTTTTCCTTCGGCGCGATGCTTGCCTTTTTCCTGACACTTTCGATTGCCATTACCGGCGGTGCTCTGCGCGGCGTTCTGATGGGCGTTGTCACGGGGCTTGCGCTCGGTGGTATGTATGCCCCCATTTTTGCCGTTGCGGGACTGTGCACAGGACTTTGCGCCAACCTGAATCTCACCTACTCGGTGCTGGCATCCACCCTGCTGTCGGTCGTGATGAATCTTTACCTGAACGGCGTGAATACCGCCATCGGCTTTTCGGGGGATGTGGTCTTCACAGCGCTCATCTTCCTGCCGCTTGCCAAGGCGAAGCTGATTCCCGAAATACAATTCTTCGCCGACGAGCCGGGAGAATTGCCCGATATGAAATACGTGGAGGGCGTGCAGAAAAAATTCCGTCAGAACAAGCTGAACGCCCTTTCTTCTGCCTTTGAGGAGCTTTCCGATGTCTTTTTAAAGCTTTCCGAGAAAAGCCGCCGCCCGGGCAGCTATGAGATCAAGGAAGCGGGAGACGAGGTCTTCTCCCGCTATTGCGAAGGCTGTGCCCTGCACAGTATTTGCTGGCAACGCGACGAAAGCGAAACCAGTGAAGCTGTCAACGCACTCTTCCGCAAGGTGCAAAAGGGCGAACGTGCTACCTGCTGTGATCTGCCCGATTCCTTCGGAAAACGCTGTCGGCATCTCGAAAAGATCCTGCGCGACATCAACAATGCCGCCGCCGATCTCGTCGAACGCGCCATTCGCCGCGACAAGACCGAGCTGTTTGCGCTGGATTACGAGGCAATGGCAGAGCTTCTTGCCGAAACCGCGCGCGAGGGGGACGACGAGTTTGCGCGTGATCTTGCGCTGTATAAAAAGGCTTCCCACGCTTTGCGCGGCGCGGGTATTGTTGCGCTCGGCTATTCCGCGTGGGGCAAGCGGCAAAAAACGGTCTTGGCATCGGGTGTGGAGATCGCCTCGCTGTCTGTCAACGGCAAGGAGATCGCGCGCCTGCTTTCCGAAGCAACCGAGCTTGCCTTCGCCGAGCCGCATTTTGATTTCAACGGCGATTTCGTCACCATGACCGTCACCACCCTGCCCCGTATCCGACAGGAATTTGCCACCGCAGGGCGTGCCAAGGAAGAAGGCAATGTCTCAGGGGATGCCACCGCTGCCTTTACCGATGCACGCGGCACACCCTTTTTCCTGCTCTGCGACGGTATGGGAAGCGGCAAAGCCGCCGCGATCACAGCAAGGATCTCGACCGTCTTTATGGAAACGATGATGTCCGCAGGCAATTCCAAAGAGGTCGTTCTCAAAATGCTGTCAAACTTCCTGCGCTCCAAAAGCGAGGAATGCCACTCCACCTGCGACCTTGTGGAGATCGACGCCTATTCCTCACGGGCAATCTTTCTGAAATGCGGTGCTGCTCCCTCCTACCTTTATCACGCGGAACACCTGATTACCGTCGATCTCTCGTCCTTGCCCATCGGGATCACACGCGAATTCTCGCCCGCCATTGAAGAACTGCCCCTTTCCCCCGGGGATATCCTGATTCTTTCCAGTGACGGTCTTGTCTTCAGCACCGATGCGCTTTCCGCCCTCCTCGCCGAACACCAAGCCGACACCCCCAAAACCCTCGCCGACACCCTCCTTTCCACCTTCGCCACCGACGACGACGCCACCGTCACCGTCATCCGCATCACGTAAGGTCGAAAAATATATGATGTACAAACAGAGGATGCCCCTTCGATTCAAATCGAAGGAGCATCCTTTATTAATCAGTACAATTCCACAATCAATTCCCAAAATGTAATATGATAATGGTTATCAACATAATCAAAATAACTGCTTTTGTCAGCTTCAAAGGAGGTATATATCTTCTTATCCGTTAAAAAGGTCTGTAAGAATTTATCATGTGTCATTGTTATTTCCATTGTCAAATCTTTAGTTCCGTCAACATTCTTGCTTTTATTCAATAATGTTTCCGTATTCGAATATAGCTTTGCCACACATTTGGATTCACCGTCGCGAGATTCCACCGTATAATTCACAGTAATTCTCACATTCTCCAATCCAAGTCCTTTGACTGCCTCCGAATTGTATATCGGAGAGCAATCTTTCATCCAAACATAGTATGTAGTACCCTTCCAATATGATACGTAATAGTCCTCGTTACTGTAGGCACGAATTTTTCTGACTAATCTTGTTTCAGTGACCGGCGTATACATATCCAATTCCGATAATGCGCTCGTATCAAACGAGAGCTTTTTCGCCGTGCTATCTAACTCTTCAGGTATCATCATTTCTTCTCTGGTTTTGCCATAATACCAAGCAGCTGAAATGCTGTCTTTTTTTACAGAGGTAAGATACTCATAGTAACATTTTTTCTGATCAAGATCGCACACCAACACAACATACACATCAAAAGTTGCCAACTGGATATAGCGATACTCGCCCGGTAAATCACTTGCAGACAAAGATAATGTATTGGAAATCGAATTATTGATCGAGGTTGTCAACGATTCTGAAAACTCTGTGCTTAATGTATGGGTAATCGACTCGGTATT
>JAFTKF010000055.1 GCA_017453405.1 Clostridia bacterium | reverse complement strand
GTGGCTGCCGTGGTATGTACGGGAATCGGATTCTGAATCACGCGGATATCAAAGTACAGACAGATCGATAACAGTACGATGATCAAAACGAGCAACAGTATGACAATCCATGTTAAGGTGGATTGAGATGGCATAGCTGGGGTCCTCCTGAAATGTTTACTCTATTTCCCATTATATCGTAAAACTGCCCGAAATATATGAACAAGGTGTAAATTCGGGCAGTTTTTTCTTGGAAATTTCAGGTAAAGTGGAGGAAAGTGCTAGAAATGCTTGCGCATTCTTTCCAAAGCGCCCTTTTCCAGCCGTGAGACCTGCGCTTGGGAGATGCCGATCTCGGCGGCGATCTCCATTTGTGTTTTGCCCTTGAAAAAGCGCATATCGATGATCTTTCGCTCCCGTTCGCCAAGATGCTTCAGGGCTTCGGCAAGGGCAATATCTTCAAGAATCGCGTCGTCGCAGGAGCCGGAATCGCTGAGCTGATCCATAATATAGATCGCATCCCCCGAGGAGGAATCGGAATAGACCGGTTCATACAGCGAGAGGGGGAGGGCAATGGCTTCCAAGGCTTCGGTGACCTCCTCGACGGTGCGTTTTTCTCCGTTTTTTTCAAGCTCCTTGACAATGTCGGCAACACTTGGCTCGGTGGCATTCTTTTTTAATAGGATCTCCTTTGCCTGCATCGCTTTATACGCAATGTCGCGCATCGAACGGGAGACGCGAATGGCGTTGTTGTCTCTGAGATACCGACGGATCTCGCCGATGATCATCGGAACGGCGTAGGTGGAAAATTTAACATCCAGCTCGACATTGAAATTGTCAACCGCCTTGATCAGCCCGATACATCCGACCTGAAAGAGATCGTCCATCGATTCCCCCCGTCCGGTAAAGCGCTGAATGATCGACAGCACCAATCTGAGATTGCCGTCGATCAGCTCCTGACGGGCGTTTTTATCCCCTTGCTTGCTTTTTATGAGAAGCTCACGTTTTTCTTCATCGGTGAGCACTTTCAGTTTCGCCGTATTGACGCCGCATAGCTCAACTTTGTTGTAATACATCCCCATACCTCCTCGAGAGTTTTCACAAGAAAGTATTGACAAAAGCGGCGGCTTTTTATGCCAAAGGCAGGTTGTCTATTTTTGGCAAATCAATTGTGAACTTTTTGTAAATTAACGAGAAAAGTGTTTTCTTTTGCGAAAAAATATCGTCTATATAGGTGAAGGGCATTTTTCGACAAATAAAAAATGTTTATGAACAATTTGTAAATTGTGGAAAAATTCTGTTGAAAAATAAAAAAACATCGTCTATATAGATGAAAGGAATTTTTAATGAATATTGCTGTTGTTTTGTAAAAGGTGAACAGCTGCAGTCGGGAAATTTTATACAGTTGTATCATAGACACAGAAAACAATCTGTGCTATACTATAAGAAAGGAAGAAAACCAAAATGAAAAGGCAGAAAGACCAACAAACAAACCACATTCACCCGTCTACCCGACTCGTGTCGATCTTATTGACACTGTTCCTACTGTTTTCGGCTTTTCCTCCGATTATATTTGCTGAAGAAAACGGTGCTTCTGTAGAACAGGAAGCGTCTATTTCGCAAGATATGACAGAGGATGCGGTTACGTATACCGAAATACCTGAACAACGCGATCGGTTTACCAAACATTTTCAACGCAGCGATGGAAAACATGTTGCCGTTGTTTACAGTGAGGCGATTCATACACTCGAAAACGGTGAAATGGTCAACGTTGATAATCGCCTGACATTGAACGGCACAAGATATGAAACGAAGAACACAGGGTTTGGTGCCTCCTTCGCTAAAAGCGTAACAGAAGAGAATCTGATTACCCTTTCCTTTGAAGGATATACCCTGTCGTGGCATATCGGTGTGATACGCAATCTTAGCGATATTCAGCCGTGGCAACGGATTAACGCCTCATCTGAAGCAACGCTTCTTCCGCAGACAGCTTTGGAATTGCCTACGACAAATGTGATGGGTCGTGTAAAAACGGTCGCAATCGAAGATGCGAATGATCGGCGTTCTTTTTCAAAAGACGAGATTGGATCTACTTTTTTATCTACTTCGGGTATGACCTATTCCAATGCGTTTTCAGGAAGCGGTATTGTTGACCTTGTTTATACGCTCTCGGATAACCGTTTAGAGGAAGATATTCTGATTCGTGAAAAGGGAAATATTCATTCCTATGTGCTTACGATGTCAGCCAAGGATATGACAGCGAGGTTAAACGAGGATAACAGTATTATCTTTGTGGATGAATATGACAATGAGATCTTTACCATTGCCGCCCCTTGGATGCATGATGCGACATATACCTTTTCGAATGCGATCACCGTCTCACTTGTACAAAAGGGAGATTTGGTTACTGTAATCTATACTCCTGATTCCGAATGGTTAAACGCATCTGAACGTGTATATCCCGTTTTGATTGATCCGTCGGTTAAAAGTCGTAATTATACCTCCAATTATCAAGATACCTTTACCTATTCAGGCAATACAGCAGATAGAAGCGCTATGACATATACGCGTGTCGGTAAGGGCAATGAGACATATTTTAAGCTTTTGCATTATCCGATGATGCTGGATGCTGTGAATGTAGAAAGTGCAACGCTGAATATCCGCGGAAGTGCCAACTCTACCAATCTCAGAATGCGTGTTTTGACAACGGCGTGGGAGCAATCTACTTTGACCTATGAGAACCGTCCGTTGGGACTTGCGACAGTGTATACCGCTACCACCGATACGACAAGTACAGGTTGGCGGGTGTTTGATTTGATGCCGGCTATGAATGATCTGGCATACGGAGAAGCGGATGATTTTTTCAATACGATTGAAGGTTTTCGTATTTATCACGATTCCACCTCTTCGCTGTATCTTTTGATTTCGTCAGAAGCGACAGAGACTGATATGCGCCCGTATATTGAAATTACCTATGAATATGTTCACGATATTCCGGTAGAAAACGGGGGCGTTTATACCATTAAAAATGCTTACAGCGGCAAGAGCCTGATGGCATCCACTTCATCAACGAACGTGTTCCAATATAGTTCTTCTATTACAAATGCACAGGCATTCAAGACAATTGGCTCGGATGGATGCTTCACTTTTGAGTCGATGAGTCGTACCGGTGAAGTGTTGACATATGCATATTCGGGCAGCGAAACACAGAATACGGTCAACGTGTATACAGCGGCAAAGACAACGGCACTTGCTGACAGTCAGGAATTTCTGTTTCAATATGTGAGTGACAATAGCAGTGGCTATCAGTTGTATGCCATCGTATCGCGTGCTGATACCACAATGGCGTTGACAGCGCTTGGCACATCCAATGGCTCACCGTCAAGCGCAGGCACATCTACGGCAGGCAATGTTGTGATGGCTCCGTATACCGGCAGTACGAATCAGCTTTGGTATCTGGAATCAGGCAGACAGCCCGTGTTCGTCGGAAATGATATTGTAGCGATGAACAGTACAACGATGGCTTTTGATTACGGTGTTTTAGCTTCGTATATACAACCGTATTGCTATGTCACATCATTTGGAGAAACGATTACGTGGTCTTCAAACAATGCGGCAGCCGCAAGTATTGCTACCAATGGCAAGGTCACTGTAAACGGTGCCGGTAAGGTGACTTTTACAGCTACGATTAAAAACAGTGCCGGCAATGAACTAAGACAGTATTCTTATACGGTAATTATTGCTATGGGCAACGGCGTATACCGCATTAAGAATGTAGGAACAGGACTGTATCTTGGTGTAGAGGGAGAAACCTTGAATAATAACACCAACGTGACAGTTTCGAACAAAATGACATCGGGTTTCGAACAGTATGGACAGCTTTGGAAGATATTTTATATTGGCAACGGTAAATATTCCATTCGTCCGATGCAAAAATTGACGATGGCAATGAATCGATCGTCAAGCAATGTGTTACTGTATTCGGCAGGTATTACCGACACAACCGCAGGAGTTCC
>JAFTKF010000054.1 GCA_017453405.1 Clostridia bacterium | reverse complement strand
GCAATTTCAAAGGAGAGGTCATCTTCGTCGAGTGTGTCGGGGGAGGTTTCGCCTTCATCGGTCTGAACCTGTCTGAAGCGGGATCTCAGTTTGGCATCGCACTTGCTGCCTTCGTCTTCCGCATCCTCGTTTTTCATGATCAGTGCGGTGAGAAGCTTACTATATTGTACAACAATATAAACGATGCCTGCAAGGGAAATGATGATTCCTGTCATCATAATGATGAAATTTTTTAAGCGGTGAGTGTTATGTTCGTTCATAAATTCAATCCTTTCGTAGGCGATTTATTCTTCGCTGTAGTTTGAGGCAATTCGTTTGATCTTTCGGGTGGAGGTCTTTTCAAATTCGGTTTTCTTGATGATGATCTTGCGAATGCATTTGTAATGCGGTACGCGGCGGTTGACATCACGGACAAGCTTGGTGATTGCTTCCATCACGGCGGCGTTGTATTCCTCGCTGTCGGGGTCGGGACGGTGCTTGCCCATCTCTGCTTCGAGCTTTTCAAAATCCGGGAAGATCGAGGCGGCAACCTGAACGCTTCCGTCTTCCGCTTCGTGACCGAATACCAGAGATTCCTTGATGAGCGGACTTTGCTCTAAATAATATTCCAGCTCTTCGGGGAAGATCTTTTTGCCGCTTTGGATCACGATCATACTCTTGATTCTGCCTGTAATGGAAAAGCTTCCGTTTTTGTTGATTCGGGCAAGGTCGCCGGTATAAAACCATCCGTCCTTCAGGACTTTTTCGGTTTCGGTGGGGTTATTGTAATAACCGAGCATCACGTTTTTGCCGCGCAGGATCAATTCTCCCACGCCGTCTTCGTTGGGATTGACCAGCATCGCTTCCACGCCGTCAATGGGATAACCGACATCGTTCGGCGAGGTGTAAAAGTCGTTGTGAACGATTGAAACGGGGGCGGTTTCGGTCAAGCCGTAGCCGACATAGACACGAAGACCAAAGGATTCATAAGCGCGGTAGATCTCGGGGGACAGGGAAGCGGCGCCGCAGAGAATGGCACGCATCTTTCCGCCGAAAGCCTTGGTGACCGAGGTGAAGATGCCTTTGGAGATGCCCGGGGCAAGCTTAAAGAGAGAGGAAAGCGCTTGTTGGGTTTTGAAAACCGCGTTACCTGCAAAAATCTTGGCATATTTCTTTTGGATCGCTTTCAGAAAAGATTCCAGCACCAAGGGGACGGCAATGAAGACGGTGGGCTGATAGGTGATCATATCCTGCTGAAGATGGCGTATGCTGTCGATAAACGCGATACTGGCACCTGCATAAATGAAAACGAGGAATCCTGCCATACACTGATAGGTGTGGTGCATCGGCAAGATCGAAAGTGTGCGGTCGGTCTCATACACCCTGATACGGCGCAGTGTGCTGTAAACATCAAAGGCAATGTTGGTGTGGCTGAGCATAACCCCTTTGGCAAGACCGGTTGTTCCCGAGGTGTAGATCAGAACGCTCATGGCATCGGGGTCAAATGTGTAATCGCGGTATGCGGTATCACCGAGGGAGAGCTGATAGTCACCTTTTTCGAAATATTCGTCAAAGTTTTCCATCGGCAGACGGATCACCGAGCGGTCGATACCCGACAGCTTATCTTCTACATCCTTGGAGAATACGATGGCGGCAATATCGGAATCGGCGGCAAGATAGCGGATCTCCTCGCCCTTCAGTTCTTTATCAAAGGGGACGATCACACCCGTACCGCAGGTGACTGCGAGGTAGGTGATCGACCATTCATAAGAATTGTGTCCCATAACGGCGATTTTTTTACCGCCAAGACCAATCATATGAAAATATGTGGCAAGTGCGACGGTTTCGTTGTACATACGGGTATAGGAGATCTCTTCAATTGCCCCGTCCTTTTTTCGTAAAAATGCCGTGTTGTCGGGGTAAAGCGCGACGGAGGATTCAAGAATCTCGCGAATCGACGAGACCTCGCGGATGTCGTAGACCTTACTGCTATCGAATTTCATAACGGCGTCCTTTCTTTTGTATGGTTGATTTGTTGTCTTTTATTATCACTATTATAGCCTAAAAATAAAAAAGTGTCAAGGTTTTTGCCCCAAAAACGGAAAATGGCTGTCGATTCTTACAAGAGTACGTATTCCGAGCGAAAAATATTTTAAAAATCTTCAGAAACCCTATTGCATTAGTCTACGCTTGGTGTTATAATGTTTCTTGTAAAAAATCAAAATCACATATATTATTTACGGAAAATTAAGGATTTTGGAAAAAATGCCGTAGATTTTTACAAATGAGGTTTCTATGGACTATAACTCACTTCTGAAGCTTCCTTGCGAAGAGCATCTTATCGATAATAGGCTGTATACCGTGATCAACAGTTCTATCATATGCGATACCGAATTGCATTGGCATGAATTCTATGAGCTTGAGTATATTGTCAGCGGAACGGCAACCCAGATCGTCAACGGAAAAAGCTATACGGTTTCTCCCGGCAGCGTGACACTGCTGTCTCCGGTGGACTTTCATACTTATCACGGTATTGATGAAGAAAACCCTTTGACCGTCATCAACGTGCAGTTTCAGGATCTGTTTTTGCCGAAAATGCTCCGAAATGATGTGTATATGCATAAAGGCGCGAAAATAGCTCATATTCCCGATCCTTCCTTCCGTATGCTGTTACAGCAATTATCCGATGAATATAAAGGAAACGGGTATGCCAAGGATACGTTTCTGATGAACGGTATTGTGAATGTCTGTATTCTGGTAATGCGTCGCGTGCTTGCGAACCGTCAGGAAAAGCAAATCGCGGGCAGCAGGGAGCATTCACCGATTCAGGAGGCGGTTCTTTATGTCCGCACCCATTTCCGCGATAACATCTCGGCAGAGGCGGTTGCCAAAACCGTGCACTTATCGCCAAACTATTTTTCTGAGTATTTCAAAAAGCAGACCGGCGAGAAGTTTTCAATCTTCGTGTTGAGACTCCGTGTGGAATTTGCCGCGAATCTTTTGCGGATCTCCGATCTCAGCATCAAAGAGGTTGCGTTTGAGTCGGGCTTCAATTCGGCGGCGTATTTTTCCAATACCTTTAAAGAATTTTACGGAATTTCACCCGAGCGATATCGAAAAGAAAATCGGGTGACTCCGAGCAATACATAATGAAGAAAAAGCGTAATAAAACAAGACCCGTCGCAGTGACGGGTCTTGTTTTATTGCCGCGGTATGGCGGGTTCTTTGAATTGTGCTCGTGCGAATCGGTGAAATTACGGTGCGACATTTTCTGTAATTCGCGAAAGGAATTCGCTTGGTGTGACGAGTTCGACATCTTTATCAAGCATCGTAACCAGTTGATAAACGGCTTCCATGGTATTGCCGCCCGCAACGAAGTTTCCGTCGGAATCAAGACCGCTCCAGGCGTGAACGGTAATGAAGGTGTATGCGTGCTCACTCGTTTCATCGGTTGACGCGCGGTTAATCGCGGCGGCGATATCTTCAATGGAATCAGTGCCTGCCCAGAGGCGATATTTTGCCGTTACAAGCGGTTTTTGGTTCGTCCAGAAGATCTTGCCCTGATAGGCGGCATAGTTGCCATAATCGATATAAAGCGCACCGAGAATGGCTTCATCCTTCAAAAAGCCTTGATAGTAGGTGTCGACGACCGTTTGCGACAGGGTGACATCGTCGAGAATTTCAAGAACGGACATATCGGCACGCTTCATAGATTCAATTACTTTGCTTTGCATAGTAGCCAGCGCGTTCTTATCTTTCCATTTGGAGGGGAACGTGTAGCCGAGACCGGAAAGCTCCATAATATACTCTTCGTTTGCCTTCATATTTTTGTAGTAATACATAAAAGCAGGGGAGGCGATGTCAATCATTGCGGCAGGCAATCCCCACGCGAAGGGGAATTTTCCGCGTTTCATACTGGAAAACCATTTGGAGGATGTCATAAAATCATTCAGCACCCACTGCAGGTTATTGCCGTCTGACATCACCAGGCAAACGGTGTGCTTGCCTTTTCCTGAGGCAGCGGTGTCTTTGGTTTTTTGGTGGGCACTTGCCAGAGGGTAGCTTGCCAGTGTTGCGATGTTTTTGGCGTAGTCGGCAGGGATCAGGCATCCGTTCAGGGCAGAGAGCACACTGACAGTACCGTGCTCGCCGCAATTGTTATTCCAGCCGAGAACGGTAAAGCCCGGATTCATATGCGAAACACGGGAACGCAGGGAAAGCTGCGAGGTGTCGGCATCGGTGAAAAGATAGGCATGATTGAAGATGGCATAGTCACGCAGAAATTCAATGCCGTCAGGACTGAGCATAAAGGTGATATCCTTATTGAGACGCGCAAAATACTCGCTTTTTCTGAGCCATGCGTCGTCATATTCCCTGACATCAAGAAGGCAGGTGAGTCCGTTTGCTTTGGCATTTGACTCGTTCTCGGGTGTGACAATGATCGCTTCCAGAATGCCCGCAAGTGAGGTGGCAACATTGACGCTGTCATCACCGAGGTCGGTGAGAATATATCCCTTGACCACGGTGGGATGCTGTTTCAGATAATACCAGACGGAGGAAAGATTTTTGAAGGAGCAGGTATCTTTATAATAAGTTTTGATCACGGTTGTGAAATTCTGCGCCGATTTGTCATAGCTGATCACAATGCGTTCGTCGGAGGTCGCCGCAAGAATGCCTTGCAGGGAGACGGCACTCAGAAGATCGTCTTTCGTGTCAGGCGGTGCCATGGTGTAAAGCAGAGAGGGCATTTTGGGTGTGGGCAGGACGGTTTCAATCTCGGCATCCAGCAAAAATTGCTTGGTGATGGGAGGAACGCTGACAAGACTTTCGGTAGTGCTTGTCGGTGTGTTGGTTGTGGGGAGTGCCGTCGTCGTTTCTTGTGTCGTTTGATCGGTGTGACAAGCGATGAGAGAAACCGAGAGCGCAAAAAGCAGGATGAGCATCAGAATCAGAGAGATTTTTTTCATAAACCATACAACTCCTGAAAATTTTTACTGTCTTCAGTATAACGCAAAACCGCGATAATGTCAAGAAGAAAAGCTCGCTTCCCGATGTGGGTGCGAGCTTTGGGATCATAAGCCGGGAATGATTGCTTTGGCGAAGAAAAAATATACCAGAAGCGAAAGGGCATCTACGATCGTTGTGATGAAAGGACTTGCCATAACGGCAGGATCAAAGCCCACCTTTTTGGCGAGCAAGGGAAGAACGGCGCCGATGAATTTGGCACAAAGGACGGTGACGGCAAGTGCTACGCAGACGACCAACGTGATAAGGATCCCCTCTTTCGTGAAGGTCAGGGCGTTGCCCGAAATCAAAAACATATCCACAAGGACGATCTTGACAAAAGTGGCAACCGAAAGGGCAATGGCACAGAAGAATCCGACGCGAAGCTCTTTCCAGATTACTTTGAAAATATCTTTGAATACGATCTCATCCAAGGACAGTGCGCGGATGACCGTAACCGAGGACTGCGAACCGGAATTACCGCCCGTGCCCATCAGCATCGGAATGAAGGCTGTCAGTGCGACCGAAGCGGCAAGGGCATCCTCGAAGGTGGTGATGATCAGGCTGGTGAATGTGGAGGAGATCATCAAAAGAAGTAGCCACGGAATACGTGATTTCCAGATGGAAAAGACCGAGGTTTTCAGATAAGGCGTATCGGAAGGGGTGATTGCCGCCATGATCTGGATATCTTCTTCGCTTTCTTCACTGATGACTTCGATTGCGTCGTCGTATGTGACGATACCGACAAGACGGTTTTCACGGTCGACAACGGGGAGTGCGAGAAAGCCGTAGTCGACGAACATTTTGGCAACTGCTTCTTTATCGTCGTGTGTTGTGACGGCAATAATGTTGGTTTCCATCAATTCTTCCATCGTTGCGTGAGAAGAGGCGAGAAGCATATCCTTGACGGTAACGACGCCGAGCAGATGCTTGGCAGGACCTGTGACATAACAGGTGTAGATGGTTTCTTTGTCCACACCCGTGCGCTTGATCGTGGCAAAGGCTTCCTCGACCGTCATAGAAGGGGAGAGCTTGACATATTCCAGCGTCATCATACCGCCCGCCGAATCGGGCGAATATTTCAAGAGGTGATTGATCGATGCACGTGTTTCAACGGTGGCGCTTTGAAGAATCCGTGTGACGAGATTGGCGGGCATTTCTTCGATAATATCCACCATATCGTCATAGAAGAGCTCTTCTGTGACCCAACGAAGCTCTTTATCGCTGAAGGAGTGGATCAGAAGCTCCTGACTGTC
>JAFTKF010000053.1 GCA_017453405.1 Clostridia bacterium | reverse complement strand
TTTTTGCCGTCCTATGGTATACATTGTGGCTGTAATGAAGTTGATTGTTTTTCCGCTTTTTGCGTATGCGCTGGTCTATTTTCTTCCTGTAGACGGTGCTATCAAGGCATCCATTCTTGTACTGGCATCGACTCCCTGTGCTGCTGTGATTTTATCGCTGTCTGAGATTCATAAAGCGGATGCGGAAATGGCGGCGAACTGTATTTTGATTACCACACTTTTGTGTTTTTTGACAATTCCTACATTAACGCTGTTACTGTAACCAAAAAGCTCCTTCGTCATCGAAGGAGCTTTTTGGTTATGATGCTTTAATAATTCGTGCGCCAAACGGAAATAAAGCAAGCTTGACAAGCTTCATAATCTGGATTCCGAAGGGTATACCAATTACGGTGACGCACAGGATCAAAGCGGCAGAGAGATAACCGATAGCAAGTTCCCAACCCAAAAGGATCGCCCATACAATGTTGATGATGGGATACTCATCGAGCGCTGTGATGACCTCTTTTCCGAACGGAAATGCACTGAGCTTTGCCGCTTTCATACACTGCTTGCCAAGGGGAATGCCGATCAATGTGATATAGAGTAAAATACCTGCCAGAAGCCAAGCAAGTGAGAAGATAAAACCGCCCAAGAGAAACCAGATGCAGTTGGCAAGAAATTTCATAGAGAACCCCCTTTACGCATAAATGCGTGCTTTTGTTTGCTCGTGACTTAGCCGTTATTAAGGTAACACGCGTCTAATGATGTGATCGATCAATTCTTTGCGCAAGGTTGCGAGGATACCTTGGTGGCATTCGCTGTTGATTTTATTTTCGAATTCGCAAGGATCTTCGGTGAGATCAAGCAGCTCTTGATACCTTTCGCGCGGTTTGTTGATGTGTATATATTTGTGACGAGTATCTGTTACCGCAAGATAGCCTTCTCCTTCTGCAAAAGTATATTGTCGATCAATTTTGTGATAAAGGCTTTGTCCGCTGATTGCGGGAATATCGGCGCCTGCCGCTTCAAGACAGGTGGGAAGAATATCAAGAGAATTGATAAGATCGGTGTTGTGCTCTCCCTTTCGTGCCCCATCGGGATATTTGATGAAAAACGGAATGTGCCATACCTCTTCATAACCGCAATTGTGTTTTCCCCAAAGACCGTGATTGCCGAGCATCTCACCGTGGTCTGCTGTGAAAATAACAAGTACGTTTTCACCGAATTTCTCTTTTGCCGCCTGCAAAATGTCGCCAACCATATCATCAATGAGCAGAACATTGGCGTTATAATTGTGGCGCATGTCAAGCCAATACTGTTCACTGAAGTTTTTGCAGGCGCGGTCTTTGGCTTGGCTTGCACCATCGATGTTTCCGTTGCCGTGGTAACTGTTGTGATGAATGCGGTCGATAGCGTCAAGTTCGCCTTCTTTTAAAACACGCGGCGTGAGTTTGTCTGTCTTGACACGGTCTAGATAGCTTTGCGGTGCATCCATCGGATAATGCGGACCGCTGAAGGATATCCAAGCAAAAAACGGATCGGAGGCGTTAGCGTCTTTTATGTGCGATATGGCTTTACGTGCTGTCCAGATATCGGGGTGAAATTCCTCTTTTCCGGGAAAGGGGTAAACTTTTTGCAGAGCTCTGTTCCATACAGCATCACGTGCAGGTGTTAAAACGCCGTTTTCTTCTGCTTCCTTTGCCCAGTCATCCATAAACCAAACCGATACTTGCTTATCGTCTTCAAGGTCCAGATGATTGATGCCGAGGGACATATAATAGTTTTTAAATTCGTCATACGGAAGCGTGAGATCGGGGCGTGTTTTTCCGTAAGGAACAGGTGCGAAATGGCATTTGCCAAACATAGAGATGTGATAGCTCGCTTTTTTGAGTTCGGTAAAAATATTGGGGATTCCGTTATCTAACGGGCATTTTCTGAAGTTACTGTATGCACCGCTTTCGTGAGGATATAATCCTGTCAGAATGGCGCATCTTGCAGGCAAACACCAAGGGGAAACCGTGTAGGCATTTTCGTAAAAGACGCCGTCTGTGGCAATGGAATCAATGTTGGGCGTTGTGATCGCTTCGTTTTGGTACAAGGATAACGTATTTTTGTTCAATTCGTCGCAAGTGATTAAAAGAATTGCCGGCTTTGACATAGTAATCTCCTTATTTCTTTTTTTATATTATATCATACTGAAAAAAATTTTGCAATAAAAAACCGTTATATTTCGAAATGTGTTTCGAAATATAACGGTTTTTGGTTACGTATTTTTTTGAACCATTTCTTTTTTGGCAAGTTCTCTTGCACTGGTCTTACCTTCGCTGTCAATTTCACCGGCTTTGGCGAGTGAAATTTTAGTGAGGAGCGGGCCGACAAGCTCGTAGATCAGAACACTGAAAAGCGTGATATTTGCGACAATGTTTCCAACTGCACCAAGCTCTTTGGCTTTGATTGCCATACCAAGAGCAACACCTGCCTGAGGCAGAAGGGTGATGCCGAGATATTTTTTGATATTTTGATCGCACTGCATAAATGTTGAAGAGAGTCTTGCGCCAAAATATTTACCTGCGGAACGGCTGACAATGTATGCAATACCGATCAAGACAACGGTGAGGCTGGTGAAGACCGAAAGCTCAAGCTCTGCGCCGCTGAGTACAAAGAACAGAATAAAGAGCGGTGCTGTCCAGCGGTCAATTCGATCCATTAACTCTTCCGAGAAATCGCAGATGTTACAGAAGATCGTACCGAGCATCATACAAACGAGAAGTGAAGAAAAGGCAACGTGAACGCCTCCGAGTGTAAACGTGATCTTAGAAAGCGCCACAGTTAAAAGGACGAAGGTGACACTCATTGCGAGTCGTTTGGAGCGCGAGTGGAAGAATCTTTCGCAGAAAGAGAACAGCCAGCCCAGTACCGCGCCGAGAATCAGCGAGCATACAACTTCGAGGATCGGCTCCAGCAGTACGGAAATGACATCTACCTGACCGTTCATCAGTGCTTTGGCGATGCCAAAGGAGATCGCAAACAGTACAAGACCGACAGCATCGTCAAGTGCAACGACCGGCAACAGAATGGAAGTGACAGGACCTTTGGCCTTGTACTGACGAACGACCATCAGTGTTGCCGCGGGTGCAGTCGCGGCGGCAACGGAGCCGAGAATGATGGCGGCAGGTAAAGGAAGGGTATCGGGAATAAGAAAATGGATTCCAATCAAAACCGCATCGACGATCAGTGTGGTAAAGACCGCCTGAAAAATACCGATGACAGTGGCTTGCTTGCCGATCTTTTTCAGCTGAGACAAACGAAATTCATTACCGATCGAAAAAGCAATGAAGCCCAAAGCGATATCGGAAAGCAGCGAAAACTTTTGGACATTTTCCATCGTGGTAAAGCCAAGTCCTTCGATTCCGATTGCACCGAGCAGATAAGGTCCGATCAGAATACCCGCAACAAGATATGCAGTGACGGCGGGAAGCTGTGCAAGCTTCGCAAGTCGGGACAGCATCAGTCCCGCAAATAAGGCGCAGGAAAGCGCCAATAGAATTTCCATAAATAACCTCTTAAATTGACAATATTCATTGTATTCCAATTGGAGATTATAACACTTTCCTGAAGGGAAGTCAAGGAACATTTCATAGAAGTTTTTCATTTCTTTTGGTAAAGATTTAGCATTTTGTACAAATTGTGTCTTGTGGGCACTTGACGAAAAAGAAAAGATTTGTTAAGATAAAGATAAAATAAGAAAAGAGGTGTTCATATGATCGCGATAATTCACGCACATATAAAAACTATGATTGGTGATGATATACCAAACGGAACGGTTCTGATTGGAAATGATGGCAAAATTGCCGCGATCGGTCTTACGGTAGCGATACCCGAGGGTGCTGAGGTGATCGATGCTGAAGGGCGGTTGGTCACCCCCGGTTGTATTGATGCGCACTGTCATATCGGACTTGACAATGAGGGTATGGGATGGGAAGGACGGGATTATAACGAAATCGTTGATCCCATCACGCCGCAGCTTCGTGCAATTGATTCGATCAATCCGCAGGATGAGGCGTTTATGAAT
>JAFTKF010000052.1 GCA_017453405.1 Clostridia bacterium | reverse complement strand
TTTGGCGATCGTACCTTCTGGGAAGAGACCTATGATGTAGTATTCAGCACTTCCTTCACTCACGAAGTTACCTTCAAGATGGAAATCGGCTATACGGTAACCAATCCTGATAGCGGCGAGACCACCTATCACGTATTCACCACGAACGGTTTCGTTCCCACCGAATGGATCGTTTCTGTTGATGCAATGCCTGCTGAAGATGTTGAGATCATCGTTTACTTCGAGCCTGTTGTTAAGAGCACCGTTTATGAAAACGGCGCAATCGTGATCACTTATCACGACGGCACGCAGAAGAAGATCGACCTCGCTAACGTTAACGGCATCAAGCTCGAAGGCAACCAGCTCCAGTACACTGTTGCAGGCTCCAACGAAGCTGTTACCATCGGTTCTTTCGTAACCGCTGCTGAATTCGCAACTCTTCAGGAAACCGTTGAAAAGCTCGATGCAGCTCTTAAGGCTCTCGAAACCAAGGTTGATACGAAGGATGCGGCTCTTCAGGCTGAGATCGATGCTCTCAAGGCATCCGTTGCAACCAACCTTACCTCGATCAACGAAAATGCAGCAGCAATCGCTGATCTCGAAGCAGCAATCGAAGCTCTTGAAGCTAAGGTTGAAGCTCTCGAAGGCAAGGATACCACTTACCTCATTCTCATCATCATCGTTGGCGTGATCGCTGTTGCATCCGCTGCAGGTGTTGTAGTACTCTTCGTTAAGAAGAAATAATCGATTGAGATAAGACACATACCAATAAAAAGCCTTTTGCGGATAACCGCAAAAGGCTTTTTTACGTGCTCTTTTTCGAAACTCGCAGGAAGCGATTCTATCAAGAGACAGAGCTTCAAAATGCGAGAATCACAAAGGAGTCGATCTTTGGTTATTTGTTGTTCTTAAGGTCGTTTTCGTACTTTTCGACCATCTTCTTAACCATCTGACCGCCGATCGAGCCTGCCTGACGGGAGGTGAGGTCGCCGTTATAGCCGTCGTTCATGGTTACGCCAACTTCGCTGGCAGCTTCCATCTTGAATTTGTCAAGTGCGCTCTTTGCTTCAGGAACAAGCTTCTTATTGCTGGATGCCATATACTATTTCTCCTTATAATAAAAGAAAGTGATTCAGGTGTTATGAGTCGCCGAAGAAGCGCGACTCATGTCCGGGACGAACGATATTTCATCCATCCGATCTGTCCTGCGCTGTTCTTCTATGCGGCTCTGTTTGTAGTATCCGCAAGGAAGGTGAAAATATAACAACAAATTTTTACCATTGTCAGTTTTATTTGTAAAAGCTGACAATGCAAAAAAAAGAAAATCTCTTGCAATCTTCAGTCATCTGTAGTATAATATAGTATACGCTTTTTGACCGAAAATCAAAGGAAATCGAATATGATCAAGATAATAAAAAAAGAAAAGCTTGCCGAAGGCGTGACGCGGTTGGTACTCAATGCGCCGTTGATTGCTCAAAAAGCAATGGCGGGGCAATTTGTTATTCTGCGTCCTACCGAAAAAGGGGAAAGAATTCCCCTGACCATTGCCGACTACCATCGCGAGCGCGGAGAGCTTACCGTGATTTATCAGACGGTTGGCAGAACGACCGCGGAACTTGATACACTGGGCGAGGGTGATAGTATTCTGAATGTGGCAGGTCCGCTTGGAAAAGCCTCTGAGCTTGAGGGAATGAAGAAAGTTGCTGTGATTGGAGGCGGACTTGGCTGTGCCATTGCCTATCCGCAAGCCAAAGCGCTTCACGAAAAGGGCGCTGATGTGGATATGATTGCAGGTTTTCGTTCGCGCGAGCTTATCATTCTGGAAGATGAAATGCGTGCGTGCGCCAAGCTGACCATTATGACGGATGACGGTTCTTACGGTCAAAAGGGTCTTGTTACCGATGCACTCAAGGAAAAAATCTTAAGAGGCGTCTCGTATGATACGGTTATTGCCATTGGACCTCCCATTATGATGAAGTATGTCTCTCTTTTGACTAAGGAATACGGCATCAGAACGATCGTTTCGATGAATCCGATTATGATCGACGGCACGGGAATGTGCGGCGGCTGTCGGCTGACGGTGGATGGCAAGACCAAATTTGCCTGCGTAGACGGTCCTGATTTTGACGGACATCTGGTAGATTTTGATGAACTGATGCGCCGTAACGCCACCTACCGCAGTGACGAACAGGAACAAATGAAGCGTTTTCACGAATGTAATCTGTTCAAGGGCATTCGGCAAGGGGAGGTTTGAAAGAGAGAGCTTTCAAACGCGTTTTGAGGCAATTATCACCAAAGGTGACGATTTTGCCTTGCAAAACCAGCCCCAAATCCGCAAGAAAGGATGGTCATACTATGGCAAATATGCAAAAAAATAAAACACCAATGCGTGAACAGCTCCCCGAAGTTCGTAACAAGAATTGGGAAGAGGTTGCGTGCGGTTATACGCCCGAAGAGGCAATGAATGAAGCGGCAAGGTGTCTTGGGTGCAAAGACCCGCTTTGTCGCAAGGGCTGTCCGGTTTCGGTCAGAATTCCCGAATTCTTATCGCTTGTTACTAAGGGTGAATTCGCGGAAGCATATCGTGTGATCCGATCGACCAATTCACTGCCTGCCATCAGCGGCAGAGTTTGTCCGCAGGAGACGCAGTGTGAAGGCAAGTGCGTTCGTGGTCTGAAAGGAGAACCGGTTGCCATTGGACGGTTGGAGCGATTCTGTGCCGACTATGCGATGGCTGAAGGAGAGGCTTCGACTTGCTCGGGCTCTTGTACATCTTGTACGGGCTGTACTGCTTCATCGGATAAGATCAAGGTTGCCGTGGTTGGTTCAGGTCCCGCAGGGCTTTCCTGCGCGGGAGATCTTGCCGCACGCG
The DNA here is from genome assembly GCA_017453405.1 of Clostridia bacterium. Classification (GTDB taxonomy): domain Bacteria; phylum Bacillota; class Clostridia; order Oscillospirales; family CAG-272; genus RGIG1993. The sequence continues at coordinate 1,844 of JAFTKF010000052.1, read as the reverse complement.
GCTATGCCGTCACCGTTTTCGAAGCACTGCACAAAGCAGGCGGCGTACTTGTGTACGGCATTCCCGAATTTCGCCTGCCCAAGGACATTGTTGCGAAGGAGATCCGTTCGCTTGAGGATCAGGGTGTTGAGATTCAGACCGATATGGTGATTGGGAAGATCTTATCGGTGGACGAACTATTTACACTGGGCTATCAAGCGGTATTTATTGCTTCGGGTGCGGGACTTCCCAAGTTTATGGGCATCGAAGGCGAAAATGCAAACGGGGTTTACTCGGCAAATGAATTTTTAACGCGCATCAATCTGATGAAAGCTTACCGCGAGGATTATGGCACGCCGATTCGCAAGGGCAAGGCGGTTGCTGTGGTGGGCGGCGGCAATGTGGCAATGGATGCCGCACGCTCTGCCAAAAGGCTGGGTGCTGAACACGTGTATATCATTTACCGTCGCGGTGAGAAGGAAATGCCTGCCCGCCGTGAAGAGATCCATCACGCCAAGGAAGAGGGGATTGAATTTCTTCTTTTAACCAATCCCACGAAAATTAACACGGATGAAACCGGTAATGTTTCCTCGATCACCTGTATTCGCATGGCGCTCGGCGAACCTGATGCATCGGGCAGAAGAAGTCCGATTGCCGTGGAAGGCAGTGAATATGATCTGACGGTCGATACGGTGATCATTGCCATGGGTACAGCACCGAATCCCTTGATCCGTATGACAACGCCCGGGCTTGAAACCGACAAAAGAGGTTGCTTTGTGACATCGGATGGCACTACGACCACACGCGAAGGTGTTTTTGCAGGCGGAGATGCCGTAACCGGCGCGGCAACGGTCATTCTTGCGATGGGAGCCGGTCGCGACGCTGCCGAGAAGATCGATCAGTATATCAAGTCAAAACAATAAAAAAGGGAATCGCGGTTAGCTCAGCTAACCGCGACTTTATTGTTATTGGCGGTACTTCTTTGCGCATTCTTTTAAATCAGAAAGTACCGTATAGGGGATTTTCAAATTGCCGTAGCCCGTGCCGATTGCTATGGTCGGTTTATTGGCGCCGTGAAAATCACTGCCGCCCGAGAGGAGAAGTCCGAGCTTCCTTGCAAAATAGCGGAAGGTCGACTCCATTTCGGGTGTGAATTCGGTATAATAGCCTTCGACGGCATCCAGCCCGTAGCATTTAAGCTTTTGCATATAGACATAGAGATCGCTGTCGGAAAGTCTGATCAGATGGGGATGGCAAAGCACGGCTACGCCGCCTGCTTCGTGGATGATCTCAATGGCTTCACGGTCGGTTATGACGTGACCGCCAACGTAAGCAGGTTTTCCCGATGCGAGATATCGGTCAAAGGCTTCCTTAACCGAGGAAACGTAGCCTTTTTTGACCATCAATTTTGCAAAATGCGCGCGACCGATCACATTGCCGTCCTTGGGGTCGAGTGCTTCCTCGCACGGGCAGTCAAAGCCGAGTGCGGCAAGCTTTTGTGAGGTGATTTTGGCACGGTCGCGACGTTGAATTTGTGAGCGTTCAATCGCATCCCGCAACCGTTGGTTGCTTTTTTCGATAAAAAGCCCGATAATATGCGTTTCGGTGTCGGAAACTACCGAAAATTCAATCGCGGGAATCAGTTCAATGCCGAGCTGCTTAGCGGCTTCGGTTGCTTCGTCGATACCGTCGGTGGTGTCGTGATCGCTGAGAGCAATTGCCGAAAGCCCCGATTCTTTGGCAAGTGCGACGAGTTCCTTCGGTGGCAGAGAACCGTCGGAGGCTTTTGAATGGGTGTGAAGATCAATATACGGTGTTAACACGTGTATCCCTTCCTTTATAAAAAATAATAAAAAATTCTTTAA
>JAFTKF010000051.1 GCA_017453405.1 Clostridia bacterium | reverse complement strand
GCACACCCACGTTTTGTTATCTCGGTGAAGAATTTGGAAACGGATCGATCATTTTATCCAATCACGAAGGCACCGATGCGCCGATGGCGCTGGAGATGTATCTCGACCGCCCGATACGGATGTGGGGCGCGCACGAAATGAATGCGGGGCTTCGTTCGCTGTATCGGTATCAGACGAAGGTATATTACTGCGAAAAGAAGCACTGGCATCCGCTTGCGGCATATTCCTTTTGCCTCATTGCCTCTCCGCTGACCAATCTGTTTTACAGGGGCTTTGACCTGATTTCCACCTACCGTGACATACGGTTTTATAAAACGGTGAAGGAAAGCATTGCTGCGATCGGCGAAGGGAAGAGCGTGGTGATCTTTCCCGAGGATTCCTCCGAGGGGTATCTCAAAGAGCTGCAGGGCTTTTACGGCGGCTTTCTGTCGCTTGCCAAACACGCCTATAAACGGGGCAGGGATGTACCGATCGTGGTGAGCTATTATCAAAAAGCGAGCAATCGCTATATCTTTGACGCGCCGATTTGCTATTCCGAGCTGATGGCACGGTTCGGGACTGCCGAAGATGTGACAGCGTATCTTCTGGAGCGTTGTAATGCGCTTGGCAGAATGGAATTTGACTGCGAGGAAAAGACTGCCTGCTGAGGATTTTTGTAAAAGTCTCTCTCTCTGCTTTTTCTATACCAACAAAACGCCCGCGAACCGTTTGATCGGTCTGCGGGCGTTATTTGTGCGGCGATTTTTCGTTTCAAACACCGAAGGGGGCTTTTGTTTTTGGGGTCAGGAGATGCGCTCGCGAAGGATCGCTTTGAGAAGGGCAAATGTCTCGCCCTCGGGATAGGCGAATGTCACGGCATCGATCAGGGTGTGAAAGAGCGAGAGGGCGTGGAGAAACAGATCTTCAGTTTCCTTGGTATAGGTATCCACTGCCATGGCAAGCGTCAGCCCAAGCGGACTGAAGTAGTCAAGCGGGGTTTGCTCCGAGGCGAAAAAGAGCTTTGGCGCATGCGTAAGGCGCAAGGCAAGCGTTTCGTTCAGCATTTGCAGAAGCAGTGTCAGGATGGGCGCATCCTTTTCAAGATAGTAACCGCCGAGTGAGGAGGCGTTGCAGAAATAGCTTTGGGTCGGGGTGACAGCGTAATAGATCGCTATGATATCATAGCTGTGATCGCCTGCGACGGGATAGCCGAGGTGACGGCTGTAAAGACGGGTGATGCCGTATTCCTCGGGACGGTGCAGGCGTGTGATCCTGTCGCTGTCGGGAAAAGCGTACAGATCGGTATAGGTATTTTCCGATAAGCGGTCGTGTTCGGCTGCCATCATTCGCTGTCTCCTTTCTTCAGAAGAGGCTCGCTGTCGTAGATCGCTTGGATGAAGGCGGCGAGGGTCTCAACGGGCAGCGTGCCTTTGAGATCGAGATACCAATGCAGGTGCGCGATCGAGGAGAGCACCGTGTCAAGATAATGATTGATGAGCGCTTCGGTGGAGGGGTAGAGATAGACCGCGGCGTCACGGGTGTCGATATCGTCGGGCAGGGTGAAATTGACAAGACAGGGATACAGTCCGCGCTCGGCGAACAGTAAGGCGATCTTGCGGATGCCGTCGGGATCGCCGTAGTCGGGGTGATCGGCGGGCGACTGCAAAAAAGAGAGAGCGTCGCTGTAGAAGGCGTAGCTGACGGTATCAGCAAGTGTATGGGAATCGCCCTTCGCGTCAAGGACGGCACGGCGGCAGGGGTAGACGAAATACAGGCTGTTCTCTGTTTTCATAAAATAGACGAGATCGTCGTTTCCGTGCGTGTTCTGATCATACGGAATCGGCAGGCGCTTTGCGAAAACATCGGTGATGCCTTCGGGGATCGTATCTCCAAACTCGGGCGGCAGTGCTTGTGAAAAGCCGCAGACCGATAAATAGCGGTAAAGTCGGCAGGACATACCGTAACTCCTTTCGCGTTTTTTCTTATTATAGCAAGAAAATACAAAACCGTCAAGGTGGCTCTTGAAAAGAATCGGAAATTGTGGTATACTGAGAAAAACTTGAAAAAAGGGGGGGTATCGGTGGAGGTTCTGAACGTGACGGCGGTCAATGTGGGAGAAGGAATGAAGATCCGTGATTATCTGAAATTCCGTCTTGGCTTTTCGTCCTCGCTGATCGGCAAGGTGAAGTACGGCGGTGTGACGCTGAACGGCTCGGTGGTCCATATGCGTGCTACGGTGCACGAGGGAGATGCGATCGCTGTGCGGTATCCCGAAGAGAACAGTGAAAATGTTGAGCCGATGGCGATCCCGCTTGCGGTTTTGTATGAGGATGAGGCGATCCTTGTGGTGGATAAGCCCACCGATATGCCCATCCACCCCTCACGCGGCAATCATTGCCCACGCTTGCCAACGCGGTGAGCCATTATATGGGCGGTTCGTTTGTTTTTCGCGCGATCACGCGGTTGGATCGCGATACCTCGGGTGTGGTGCTGATCGCCAAAAATCAGCTGGCGGCGGCAAATCTCGGCCGCGAGATCACCAAGGGGGCAATGGAAAAGCGCTATCACGCGCGTGTTACGGGGATTCCCGAGCCGCGCGAGGGCGAGATTTTTGCGCCCATCGCAAGAGAGCGCGAGGACTCGCTTCGCCGTGTGGTACGAGAGGACGGTAAGGACAGCCTGACGCGTTACCGTGTGCTTTCGGTTGACGGCGAGGGCAACGCGCTTTGCGAGGTGATGCCGATCACCGGCAGAACCCATCAGATCCGCGTGCACATGGCACACATCGGGCATCCCCTGAAGGATGATTTTCTGTACGGCGAGCAAAACGAGGGGAAAATATACTTCCTTCGCTGTGTTTCCCTGACCTTTACGCACCCGTTTTCGGGGGAATGTATGACCGTGACGGTTGAGAAAAATGAAAGAAGTTTGTCGGATTTTTGACGAAGATCGGGGGCTTGTTTCGGCGTGTCGGGAAGAACGCAAAAAAAGCGTGAAAAAGCCTTGCCCGGTGCAGTCATAACGCCCAAAAGCGGACAGGCGGTTTTGTGCAATCGTACAAAAATGCAAAGATAGCTTTGTATAAATTGGTGATTTCTTGATAAAGCCCTTGACTTTTCGGCGGAAATTTAGTACAATGATTGTGGATATTTCCAAAGATTTTAAATGGAGGAAATTATGAAAAGAACACTTGCAGTGATCCTCGTGATCTCGATGCTTGCTTGCCTGTTGCCTGCATTTACGTTTGCAACGACGGCTGCTGACAATCCCGAGCCTCAGTCCGGTCTTTATGCGAATTTCTACGCATTGCCCGGCATCAACAACCACGACGGTGCTTATAAGGGCATCATCGGCACCAATTCGGGTGACTACGAATACTGCGGTTACGATGACACGCAGCTGTATGATGCAACCATCGAACAGCTTCTGAAGATCTCCGCCAACGGTAACAGCACCGTGGGTGAAAATCTCAATGCGTTCCCTCCCGTGAATGCGGAAGGCAATCTTGTCGTTCCGAATCTTGACGGTTATATGATCCAGTGGAAGGGTACTGTAACCGCTGCTACCTCCGGTACATATACTTTCGCAGCACGCGAGCTTGATAACGGCTTTGTTGCCTTTGTGAAGCAGGGCGACGAAATGAAGAAGGTATTCGAGTACTGGGCAGCATTCCATTGGTTTGACGGCCTTGGCGAAAACCACTATCTCAAATCCAACCTCGGCGGCTTTACGCTTGAAGCAGGCGTGCCTACCGAAGTGGAGCTTTGGTATCTTGAAACCGGCGGCGGTCAGGCTCTGACCGTTGGCGTTGGCGGCGATACGCTCGACAGCTTCCAAAGCTTTGCCGATGCAGGTCTTACCTTTAGCGTTGAGGGCACTTGCTGGCGCACCAACATCTATGCCGATAACGATTCCGCTCACAACGCCATCAGAGATGTTATGGCGGCAGGCGTCAACAAGGACGGCGGCGTAGCTGAAAACGCAAACGGCTGCTCGGCAGGCGCTGACGGCAACCATACCTATGATGCATCCTATGCGGCAATCAAGGAAAAGATGGTTCTGATCGGCTCGACGGTAACACCCAATTTTGAAACCGACTCGATCAAGGTCGCACACAAGTACGGTGCGTACGGCTGGGGTGACCTCGACGATATGATCGCTGAATTCACCGGCTACATTACCGTTACCGAAGGCAACGGCGGTGTATACCAGTTCGGTACGAGAAACGTAGACAACTGCCTGATGGTCGAAATCGAGATCGACGGCACTTGGACCCGCGTTTACGAGTTCTGGGCAAAGAACATCTGGAACGATGAAAGCGACACCTACTATCAGGTAGGCGGCAACGATGTAACGGTTACCCTTGAAGAAGGCAAGACCTATGGCGTTCGCGCAGTCTTCCTTGAAATCAACGGCGGCAACCCCATCGAAACCATTGTTAAGGTTGACGGCACCCGCGCGAAGCTTGTAGAAAAGGTTGTATTCACGACCGAAAAGCCCACCGCTCCCGTTAAGCCTACCATTATTAACCTCTTCGACAACACCAAGGAATGGTATTACAAGACCTCCGGTAACGGCAACGAATTCCAGATCCGTGACGACGCTTGGAAGACCGATCCTGCTGTTTACGGCACTTGGGATAAGGCTGCTAACCCCGGTTCTCATTGGGGCACTGCGGACGATCCTGCAAACAACCAGTCTCTTTGGGCTGTTACCACTTTTGATATTGAAAAGCTTTCCGATATCGAAGGCTACGAGCTGATGATGAAGATCAGCTATGACGACAACATCCGTATGTATGTCAACGGCAAGCTTGTCAACATCGAGCTTGGCTGGAATGAAGGCGGCGCTGCTACCTGGAGTCTTACCGAAGAAGCAACCGACCTTCTTGTGGAAGGCACCAACACCATCGCAATGAAGCTCGTTCAGGGCTGGGGCGGTTCCTCTGTCAATGTGGAATCTGTATACCTCTCTCTTGAAGACAACGGCAACAATCCTTACGAATACAAGTACTTTGATGCTCAGGGCAACAAAGTAAGCGGCATCATTTCGACTGCTGACGAATGGCTCGCATATGCGGCAATCGTCAACGAAAAGGGCGGAGAGGGTACGAGAGATGACCGTATCCTGATCGCTGCCGACCTTGACTTTGAAGGCAAGGAATGGATTCCGATGAATGTTTACATCGGCCGTATCTTTGGTGAATATCACACCTTCAAGAATATCACCTATACCGCAACGGTAGACGCAACCGGTAAGGGTGAAGGCGCAAATGTTGGCTTGCTTACCAACAGTCTTGCTAATCAGAATGCTAACGGTCACGTTGAAAACCTCACGTTTGAAAACTGCAAGCTGACGGTTAACGCAACCGAAGGTGCAGGCAACGAATTTGCCATTGCCGGTATTGTTGCCGGTATGGTAGACCGCGGTAGAATTGAAAACGTAACCGTTAAGAATTCGTCTATCGACGGTAATGCAGCGGCAGCCGGCGCGATCGCAGGCGTTGCTTGCTGGAGCTATGATAACAATGGCGTACACGTTGAAAACTGCGCAGTGATCGATACCACCGTTAAGGCAACCAAGGTTGCGGGCGGCGCTGTTGCCTATGCAAGAGGCGGCGATACCGTTCGTATCGGTAACGTATACGTTGAAAACGTAACGCTTGATGCTCCCAAGTCCGGCTTCGCGTATGGCGATGTCTGGGGCTGGGGTGAAAATGTTAAGCTTTACTCCACCACTCTCGCAGGTAAGAATGCAATTGGTTCCACCCTTAAGGCTGATCCCGAGGCAGATTACACCTTCTATTATCAGATGAGAGAATCCGGCGAAGGCACTTATGATTACAGAATCATTTGTGTTGCCAACAAGGCTTGGGCGATTGCTAACGAATCGATCAAGGTACAGATCAGCTTCTATGCCGGCGCTTCTGAAAAGAGCACCACGCAGATCGCTGACACCGTTTACGAAAAGGTAACGGCTACTTCCGGTAACCTGACTGAGATCTACACCAGCGATGCTGACTCCGTCATCTTCGGTTGGGTAGTCGAAAACGTTCCTGCAGATTACGTAGAAGAATCCCCCTCTGCAATCATTGTTGAATAATTAATAATTCATATTATCAATACTTAGAAAGGTTAGGACACAAGTATGAAGTACGAAACCCCCGTAGTAGCCATTGAAGTTCTTAACACCAACGACATCGTTCTCGTTTCCGGCGTTAAGGTCGAAAAAGAAGGCGGCCTCAAGACCGTTGACTGGACCACCCTTGGCTAATCCATCCCCCAAAAAAACAACACCTGCGCGAGCAGGTGTTGTTTTTTATTTGGTGGTGTAAATAAACCCCCAGTTCTACTGGGGGAGCGAGCGATAAGCAAGCCCGAAAAAAGCCTCGCCCTTTGGGAGATGGTGTCAACCGCCGCAAAAGTGGTATCGACAAAGAGGGCAAATCAAGAACCCTCTCACCCGCTAACGCGGGAGCTCTCCCAAAGGGAGAGCCTTTGCGTAACAACCCGTTTAGGGGTTGCCGTGCGTGTGATGCGATCCTATCATTCAATGCCCCTTTTAGGGGTAAGTCGATAATAGCCCTTATAGGGGCAGTGTAAGCCATTGGTTGAACCGGTGGTGTTGCCTAATGAGGAAGAAAGCTTTTGGGGAAGAGGTCTGTGACGAACCAGATGGATGCGGGGTCGAGCGAGAAGGTTTTGCCGTTCAGATAGGCGAGATGGGAGTCCTGCGGGAAGGTGAAGGCGATGCGATAGGCGCAGAGGGCTTGGAATTTATAGCCTTGCGCACGGTCATTTTTATTGACGCCGTATTTGCCGTCCCCGACGAGCGGATGTGCAATCGAGGCGAGATGCGCGCGGATCTGATGCGTTCTGCCTGTGAGCAGTTCGACCTCCAGAAGGCTTTTTTGGTTATGTTCGGCAAGCACGCGGTATTTCGTCAGGATCTCCTTGATGTCGCTATTTCGTCATTGCGGGCGTTTGGTGTAGACGGTAACGAGGTTTTTGTCGCTATCCTTGGTGAGGTAGCCGCGAAGGGTATCTTCCTTTTTCGCAAAACTTCCGTGGCAGGCGGCAAGATAGCGTTTGTCGACCTGTCGTTCCTTGATCACCTCGTTCAGAAGCCGCAGGGATTCGGCATCCTTGGCGGCAATGACGATGCCGCAGGTGTTGCGGTCGATGCGGTTACAGAGAGCGGGGGCAAAGCTTTGCTCGCGGTCGGGGTCATATTCCCCTTTGCGATAGAGATAGGCTTTGATATGGGAGATCAGGGTGTTCTGATCCTCGTGATCGTCCGAATGTACCAGCATTCCCGCGCGTTTGTTGACCAGCAGAATATGCTCGTCCTCATACACCACCGTGATGTGGGGTGTCAGAACGCGAAATGCTTGATCGGAGGGTGTTTTTTCAAAAAACTCATCCTTGATGAACAGCTGGATCTCATCCCCCTCGGAAAGAAGTGTATGGATCTCACAGCGGTGACGGTTGAGCTTGATTTTTTTGGTGCGCACCGATTTATATAAAAGGGAAGCGGGGAGGTTGGGGAGTGCTTTCAGGAGAAATTTATCCAGACGCTGACCTGCGTCATTTTTTCCGATTTTCAGTATTTGCATAACGGTTATCCTTTACAAAAGTCCTTGAAAAAACGGTGAATCACAGAGATCCACCGTTTGTGTTAATCGGGAAAGCTGACAAGACGGATCTCCGCACCGAGATTCTTCAGCTTGCCGACGATATCGTCATAGCCGCGCTGAATCAGCTTGATGTTGTCGATCACCGTAATGCCTTCGGCGGCGAGTCCTGCAATGACAACGGCAGCACCGCCACGCAGATCGACTGCCGTGACAAGTGTACCTCGCATCGGGTTTGCCCCTTCGATGATGGCGGTTTTTCCCTCCACCATAATATGCGCGCCCATACGGATCAGCTCTTCGACATAGCGGAAGCGGTTATCCCACACACCCTCGGAAACATAGCTTGTGCCCTGCGCAAAGCAGGTGAGCGCACAGATCTGGGGCTGCATATCGGTCGGGAAGCCGGGATAGGGAACGGCTTTGACCATAACGCGGGAGAGTGGCTTTTCGGGGTCGCGTTCCACGGTGACGGTTTCGTTGTCTTCATCGATCTCGACGGTAGCACCCATTTCGATCAGCTTGGCTGTGATGGATTCCACGTGCTTGGGAATGACATTTTCGATCTTGACCTTGCCGCCTGTTGCGGCAACGGCAGCCATAAAAGTGCCTGCTTCGATCATATCGGGGATCATTTCGCCGTCGGGTGTGCCGTGCAACGCTTTCACGCCGCGAATTTTAATGGAGTCTGTACCTGCGCCCATAATATTAGCACCGCAGGCATTCAGAAAGTTTGCCAGTGCGATAATGTGCGGCTCACGCGAGGGTCTCTCGATAACGGTGAGACCTTCGGCACAGGTGGCAGCAAGGATCGCGTTGACGGTTGCGCCAACCGAGACCACATCGAAAAAAATATGCGCGCCGTAAAGACCGTGCGGTGCATCGGCGTCGATATAGCCACCCTTGACACCCGCTGTTGCACCAAGCGCGGTGAAGCCCTTCAGGTGTTGGTCGATCGGGCGCGTGCCGAAATCGCACCCACCGGGATATCCGACATGGGCGTGACAGTATCTTCCGAGCATTGCGCCGACAAGATAATAGGAGGCGCGCATTTTATTGACAAGATCAAGCGGAATGTCGCAGTCGGGGCGGATACCGGAGGTATCGATGATGGTTTCTCTGCCGTTTCGCTCGCAAACAGCACCCATATAGGTCAGGATCTCCAGCGAAAGGTTGATGTCGGAAACATCCGGCAGGTCCTTGATCACGCAACGGTCGGCGACAAGAACGGTCGCAAAAATAATAGGTAAGGCGGCATTTTTCATACTTGCCATACGGACAGTGCCGTACAGCGGCTTTTGTCCGCTGATCACAATTTTATCCACTGCGCAAGGACACCCCCTTTTGTTTTCGTTGTGCCGACAGGCGGCACTTGATAGTATATCACAAAAATGCGAATATTTTGTAAAGAAATGCGATGGTGCGAAAAAAACTTACATCCTCAGTATATGCTGTTTGTGCGGGAAGGTGTCAGACAAGATTGCGTTCGACAAGGTCCTGCAAAAAGGCTTTCTGCTCGGGCGGAGTCAGGTGGCAGTAGCCAAAGACGAGAAGGCGTGTGCCGATTTCATTTTCGGTTTTCTTACCGAGGTTACGAATGCGCGGCAGTTCACCCTGATTGATGACATCAACGATCTGGCGGATCTGAAACATACCCGCACGCTTCAAGGCATTGGATGCGCGCACGGAAAATTCCATATCGTCAAGGGGGGTATCACAGCTTTTGGCAGTCAGCGGCAAAGAAAAGGTAAGGCGGGCGCCAAACACACTGTAAAGGGTAGAAAGCAGACCGTGCTCGTTGACTGCTTCGTATAAAATTTCTGCTATCTTTTTGGTATCGGTCATAT
>JAFTKF010000050.1 GCA_017453405.1 Clostridia bacterium | reverse complement strand
GCATCCTTATAAAGTGCACGCGCGAGCGCAATCTTCTGCTTCTCTCCCCCGGAAAAATCAACGCCTTGGCGGTCGTAATCTTTGCCGATCGACCGTTTCAGTCCATCTTTTTCTTTCGATTGCGGATCGTTGTCAAGACTTGCAAGCTTTTCGCCCATTCCGACACGGATCAGGCAATCGCGCACCTTATCGGGGTCGTATGTGCAATCGGCCGCCACATTTTCACCGAGACTGAAAGCGAACAATGTGAAATCCTGAAATACCACCGAAAACAACGCCAGGTATTCGTCATACCGATACTGCGTGATGTCGATTCCGTTCAGCAGGATCTTGCCCTCCGTCGGATCATACAGGCGGCAAAGCAGCTTGATGAAGGTGGTCTTTCCCGACCCGTTTTCTCCGACGATTGCCAGCTTATCTCCAATCCTGAACTTCATATTGACGTGGCGAAGCACCCAATTCTCGGTACGGGGATATTTGAAGCTGACATCGCGGAACTCGATTTCGTAGTCGTTATCGTCGTCTCTCGCTACGGCAAGCGAACCCTTGTACATATCGTTTGGAAGATCAAGGAAGGTGTACAGCTCTTCCAGATAGACATTGTTATGTCTGAGCTTACCAAATTCGGATGCCAGCCCGGAAACAGCGCCGATAAAGCGAGCGGTCGTTCCCTGATATAAAAGAAAATTCCCGATTCCGAACGCACCGATAAAAGCCTTAGCCGCTACAAAAACAAACAGAATCACACTCATCACGGCGTTGAGTACGATGGATAAAATGCCGTATCGGATTTTTACCTTTTCCATTTCCTCGACCCATGCCGGACGAAGCAAATATTTGCGGAACTCTTTGATAAAAAGCTGATAAAACCCGTTGATGGCAACATCATGCCCTCCAAGCGGTCCCCAGACCACTTCAAAGGTATGTGTCCGCGCCCGATCTTCCACCACACGGCTTTCGGCAAGTGTTTTTTGCAAATTGATCCTGATGGTCAAAACGGTATTGAGTGCAATCACCGCAATCAACAGAATCCCCGACGCGGGCGAATTGATCAATGCAAGAAAACCATCAAATTCCCCTTCGGTAACGCATGTAAACACTGACAGAGTGAGCGCAACCGAAAAAATGATGTTCAGAACGTGAGAAAGTATGCGCTGTACAGATTGCTTGACAAGTTCAAGCCCTCCGCCGCCCGAGGCGATCGTCGCGTCAATTTTGGAGCGCAATAAGACGACCTCGGTATTTTCCAAATGCTCATACTGCAAATTGTTCTGCACATCCGTAAAATATGCTTCGCTCTTTCTTTGTATCAGCTGCTTTTGCAACGTGCATTTGCTTCTCACAAGCCGTGTGAGAACGGATATGAAAAAGCCCCCCGACACGGTAATTCCCGCAAGGAACAGAAGCCTTTCCACGCGGCACGCACCCGCCAATTCGCTGATCATCCATGCAGACATATACAACCCGAAATACGGGGAAAAGGTTTCGATCAAGGTGCACAACGCTTGCCAAAACCAGAAATGCGTCAGGATTCGATCCCAAATCCCAACGGCGCGTTGAATGAGGCGCCAGTCATCTCGCAGTGTACGCGGTTGTGTTTTGTGCGCCATCATGTCACCCCCTCGACGGATACGGCAAGATTCTCGCGGTAGTATTTTGCCTGAACATCAAAGAGTTCACGATATTTCCCGTTCAACCGCATCAACTCTTCGTGCGTCCCCCGCTCTGCCAGATTGGCGCCATCGAGCAAAAAGATCCTGTCACAAAACCGCGTCGATGCAAGACGGTGCGAAATAAATATGGATGTGGCGCGGGAGGCTACCTCGTTATATTTACGATAGATGCGATCTTCCGCGATCGGATCGAGTGCTGCCGTCGGCTCGTCCAAAATGATACAAAGCGGATTTCGGTAAAGCAATCTTGCAAGCAGCAGCTTTTGCGCCTCTCCCCCGGAAAGCTCGATGCCATCCGGATTCATTCTGCGATTCAGCGGTGTGTGGATCCCATGCGCAAGCGTATTTACTTTATCTCCAAATCCCGAAATTTTGAGACACTGATCAAGCTTTTCATGATCAATATCATCGTCACTTTCCGCCGCAGTTATGTTTTGGGCGATCGAGAGCGGAAGGAGATTATATTCTTGCGCCACCACGCCGAACAGAGAGTACATTTCATCGCGATTGTATTCCATCAAAGAGTGCCCGTCAAGGAGAATTTCGCCCGTATCGGGCAAAAGGAGACCGCACATCAGCATGGTAAGCGTCGTTTTGCCCGCACCGTTCAAGCCTACAAGCGCAATCTTTTCTCCCGGCTCAATTCGAAATGAAACATTGTCAAGAACCTTTTTCTCACCGAGCGGATATTGATAGTACACATTCTTAAATTCAATCGAAAACGGTTTGCTCGGTATCGGAATCCCCTTCCCGCGATTGAGACGATCGGGAAATTCCAGCTCCTCTCTGCAATCGGAAATTTGAAGCGCGCCATCAAACACACGGTTGAAGGTTCCCAAAATCCCGCTCATCAATCCCGACATCGCCGTAATTGCCGAAAAGTACAACACAAAGGAGGATGCGTCCACTTCCCCCCGCGCGGCTTTCCCGATCAGAAACGCATATGCTACACCGTCCCGAAGCAACACGACCAGAAAGCTCACCATAGAGGTGATGATGCTTGTATGCTCCAATTTTCGGCTTTCCTTTTCACTTGATGCAAACAGCGTGTTCAACCGATTTCGGATGGAATCCGCCATATGATACATGCGGATCTCTTTGGCATATCTGAATTCTTTTGCCATTTTAAAGGTGCAATAGGCTGTTTTTTTGTTCAAGGCATTGCGCACATCCAAGCGTTCTCTTGCTTTGTTTCTCTGCCAACGGCTCATCAGAGCATTGAGCGCGGTTCCAAGTGCGAGCAAAAGAATGATCGACGGATGCAAAAGAGAGATGACCGATCCAAACAGCAAAAAGTTCAGAATTTTGGTAACCATCCCAGAAAACTCCATCGGAAAATGGACGCCTGCCGAGCGCGAATTCTGGAGTGCTTCCAGTGCACGGTCATCCATTTTATCCACCTCGGGATCGTAGCGAAGATACCAATCACGGTCAAATTTTCTTGTCCTTCGCATATCTCGGAGCCTTGAGAGCACGTAATGCTCCGAATAACCGATCTTTGTATTGACAATGCATCCCAGCGTGTCAAACAACAGCTTTGCCAACAGCAGTCCCGCAATGACAAGTGCGATGTAGGAAAAACGATCCGATGTTTCCAGGGCTGAAATGATGGCAGACGGCATGTAGAGTGCCAGCGCCGACAAGCAAAGTGAGATGGGTATCGTCACAATCCCCACAAATGCTAATTTTCGCTCGTATTTCCAAAGCAGCCGATAGATGTATCCCACACAGGAGAACAATCCGTATTTCGGCTTTCGTTTTGGTTCCTTTTTTCTT
>JAFTKF010000049.1 GCA_017453405.1 Clostridia bacterium | reverse complement strand
GTCCAGATGACTCCACAATGACAGGATCGATCAGTTCGATCACTTCGCCGGGAACACATTCAACGACTACCACGCGGCGCAAAACACCTACCTGAGGTGCTGCCAAACCGACGCCTTCGGCGTGTCGCATTGTTTCTGTCATATCATCAAGCAAACGAATGATACGATCGGTTACTTCGCCAACCGGTTTGCTTTTTTTGCGTAATAAGGGATCATTTTCGGTAAGAATTCTGAGTAATGCCATAGGAATCGTTCTCCTTTAGATATTATATAGTATTGGGATTGATATCAATGCTGATACTTGCCTTTTTTCCGTGTTTTTGCATGGTTTGTGTCAAAACAGCGCGCAAAAGAGCGCGTGTTCGTTTGTTGGATTTACATTTGATGACAAATCGCATACGGTAGGTTTCTTTGATTTTATAAATGGGTGCTTCAAAGGGACCGTATACGATCAGTTTAACATCCTGAAATTCGGATGCCTGCAAGCGACTCAATGTGCTTTCTGCCTCAATGACTGCTTTTTGCAAAAAGACTTCATCTTGCGAAGAGACGGTGATGAGTACCATATCACAGAAGGGTGGGAAAACCAAAGCCTTTCGCATTGCGATCTCTTCTTTGAAAAACGCTTTGTAATCCTGCGTGGCGGCAAGTGCCAAAGCGTGGTGGTTGGGATTGTATGTCTGAATGATGGCGCGTCCCTTTTTCCTTGCGCGTCCCGCTCTGCCTATGACCTGCGTTACCAATTGGAAGGTTCTTTCGGTAGCACGATAATCGTCAAGATACAGGGAAGTGTCCGCGAGCAAAATGCCAACAAGGGTAACATTTGGAAAATCGTGCCCTTTGGTTACCATCTGTGTTCCCAGCAGAATATCCGATTTTTCTGAACGGAAATCACTGAGCATTTTATCGTAGGAAAATTTAGGTGCGGTGGTATCGGCATCCATTCTGAGTACGCGCGCCTCAGGAAATTCTTCTATAATAGATTCCTCTGCGAACTGTGTACCAAAGCCGATAAATGAAAAAGCATCTGAGCCGCACTCGGGACAGTGCGTCGGAATGGGGTGCATATAACCGCAATAATGACACACAAGTGTACTCTTGCGATTTTTCATATGGTGTGTTAACGAGACACTGCAGTGAGGACAGGTGATAACGTGACCGCACATAGTACAGTTCAGGAAATTGTTGTATCCGCGGCGATTGATAAAGAAAATACTTTGTTCGTTCGCATGGAGATTTTCTGTCAGCGCATCCTTTAAAACAAGTCCGATTGGGGAAGCGCGACCGCTTTTGGCATCGGCGCGAAGGTCGGTGATCAGGGTTTCGGGAAGCTCGCCTCCCGAGGCGCGCTCATGCATTTCCACTAAGTGATATGCTCCGCTCACTGCCTTTTGATAGCTTTCCACAGAAGGTGTTGCCGAAGCAAGTAACAAGGTGGCATTGTGGTGTGCTACACGGTAACGCGCGATATCGATCGTGTGATAGCGTGGGCTTTGTTCGGATTTGTAGGTGTGCTCGTGCTCTTCATCCATTACGATCATACCGAGATTGGTAAACGGTGCGAAAATTGCCGAACGTGTACCGATACACAAATCGACTTCGTTGCGTTTGATCCTTCGCCAAGCGTCGTATTTTTCGCCACTGGATAGGGAAGAGTGAATTACAGCAACGCGGTTTTGGTAGTATGAACAGAAAGCATTGACTGTCTGCGGTGTTAATGATATTTCGGGTACTAAAAGAATGACCTGTTTGCCACACGATATGACTCGGTCGATCGCTTCCTTGATCACGCGTGTTTTTCCGCTCCCGGTGATGCCGTGAAGCAGGATCGCCTCGGGTTTATCGGATAACAGCTTACTTTCAATGGAAGAAAAGGCTTTTTTCTGACAGTCGGTCAAGGGGGGATCATTTGTCTTCTTTGGGGTGCGATATGGCAACCGATATGCTTCTTCTTTGTTTTCCTTCAGTAACTTTTTTTCACAAAGCTTTCGGAGTTGTGCTGCTGTTATTGACAATTCTTGCCGTAAAACATCGATTGATGAAGAACCGTGTTCGGCAATGTAGTTCAAAATCGCACACTGCTTGTCTGAGCGGATCTTGTGTTTGGCAATCATCTGATCAACTTCGTGCGGTAAAAAGGTCAAATCAAAAACCGAAAGTGTTTTGATGTTTTCAGAAGCAACGACTTCGGTATGTTCCTTGATGTACCCGAGGGAAATCAGGCTGTCAAGAAGCTCGATCACATCGTTTCCGTATTCTTCCTTCAGGTTTTTCAGTGTTGGATTTCCGCGTTCCAGAATGAAAGAGTATACGATCATAGCTTTGAAATTGATCGCATCTTTTTCTACGGTTTTGTCTGTTACAGAAAAAACGCGGTTGGTTTGCGTTAAAAAGGAATGCGGTACGACACATCGTACGGCATCTCCGACCGAACAGAAGGTGTACTCGCGAAGAAAGAAAACGAGCCCGTATTCCTCATCGGTCAGCGTAATGGAAGAGGTATCGATCACAGGCTTAAGACCTTCGATACTGTCAACAGCTATGACCTCACTGACAAGGGCGGAAACGTGACGGTTTCCACCACCAAAGGGAACGGTTACAAGGCTTCCTTTGGTGATTGTTTTACTCAATTCCTGTGGAATGTAGTAATGAAAAATACGGTCAAAGTGTGACGGCATTTTGAGAATGTAAGTCGCGGCAACCGTGTAAGCCAAAAGAAAACCTCCCTTCATTTTGGTACTGTAAGGTTCAAAAGCCCCGAAAGAAAGGCGTCGTGTGCAAAAACCGCACAGACGCCCCTTGTTAATTATTCGCTTTTCTGACCGGGGATCGTGCCGTCAATATCGGGCGCGTTGGTTACGGTATAGTAGCCGTCGTGGATTCTGCGAATGGCGATCTTAACCGCCTTTTCGTTGCGGGATTCAGGTTCAATCAGGGAGATAAGACTTTTGTCAGTTTCTTTTCTGGCAATCATATCTTCTGCATTTTCACGCTGTCTTACGTATTCATCCGTGACAAGTCTTGCGCCTTTGGCAGTAGCAACAACCAAAGTAT